>NZ_JBSWXD010000180.1:0-12039 GCF_056160425.1 Micromonospora sp. ABR4_055 | reverse complement strand
TTTTTTTTTTGCTTCCGGCCCCGGCGGGTCTGGTTCCTTTTGTTTTTTTTTTTTTCCTCTCTGTTTTGCCACCGTTTCTCCACATTCCCTCTCGCCGCCCCAAGCCGAGCAAGGGAGCGGAGGCGTACGCGGCGCGCCGCCGGGACCAGACCGGTGCGCCGGTGCCGCCCGACGCCGCCGGTCCGGCGTCACCCGACCGGGCCGAAGGGCCGGCCCCGTCGCTGGGCACGGTGGCCGGGACGGGGCCGGCATGAGCCGGCCCGCGTTCGGTGGTGGCGAGTTGCCGGCGGTCTTCCCCGACTGGTCGCCCTATCCGGACCTGGACGCGGCCAGCCGGGCGTACCTGCGGGACCCGGACGTCGCGCTGGAGGCGCTCGGTGGCGTACTGGCGGGCGCCGAGGTTCTCGCCTTCACCCTCGAGCGGTTCGTCAACGAGGTCAACGGGGTCTGGCAGGAGGTGGCGATCTGCGACGGCAGCCGGATGGTCCTGTGGCACGGTGAGGACGTCCCGCCGGGGGACGGGCCGGTCGGGTCGATGACGTCGTCGTTACGGGTGGTGCCGTTGTCCACGGTCACCGAGGTCGGCTGCCGCCGTCGGCTGACCCGTACGCCGAACGGGCAGATCCGGGTGGACAGCGTCGACGTCTACCTGCTGCTCAGTTCGCAGGACGAGACGCAACCCGAGGAGCATCTCGGCCCCCGGCACGACGCGCTGCGGTTCGGCAAGACGCTCGACGACGGTGGTTCGGGGCAGATCGCGCGGCTCGAGGAGTTCGCCCGGGTGGTCGCCTCGGTGGCGGGCCGGCCGCTGCTGTGATGTGGGTCACCCATCGCAGGTAGGTGGCCGTACCGGCGGGCAGCGAGCCGTACCGGTAGACCGGGTGGCTAGCCGGCGTCCGGTCCGGACACCTCGGTCTGGTCGTCCGCGCGGACCACGTGGATGCACTCGCCGGGGCAGTCCTTGGCCGCGTCGATCACGTCGAGCCGCAGCCGTTCGGGGACGGCGACCCGGGCGCCCTCGGCGACCTGCAGTTCCCCGGAGGCGTCCTTGACGTAGGCGAGCCCGTCGATGTCGAACTCGAAGACGTCCCGGGCGTACTGCACGCACAGCCCGTCTCCGGTGCAGAGGTCCTGGTCGACCCAGACCTGCAGCTCCGTGTCGGTTGATGCCGTTTCGCCCGGCTCTCCGGGGGACCGGGTCTCGGTCGGGGTCGTCACCGCGCACCTCCCTGGGTCGTGCCCGTCCTCGCGTCCCGACGGTACCCGACACGCCGTGGGACCGGCCGGCCAGGCGTCCGTCGGCCGCTTGTGACGTGCCCGAGCGATCAAGGTTGTGGGACGACTGTGTTGCGTGGGTTCGAAACGTCCGGCAAACGGCTAGTGTTAGGGCAGTACGTTTTAGCCCCCGGGGAGGTGGGACGTGGCACGCAGCGACGACGCGGATTCGCGCGCCGCACGGTGGGAGAAGGAGGCCCACGATCTCTCCACCCAGGTCGCGTTTCTTCAAGAGGAACTCGCTCTGGTGCGGCGCAAGTTGACCGAAAGCCCCCGACACGTGCGGCAGCTCGAGGAACGGCTGGCGGCAGCGCAGGCGCAGCTGGCCCGACTGACCGAGAACAACGAACGGCTCGTGGCGACCCTCAAGGAAGCCAGGGCCCAGATCGTCACGCTCAAGGAGGAGATCGACCGGCTGGCGCAACCGCCCAGCGGGTACGGCGTCTTCCTGGCCCGACACGCGGACGGCACGGTGGACGTCTTCACCGGTGGCCGGAAGCTACGGGTGGCGCTCTCTCCCTCGTTGGACGCCGACGAGCTCCAACGCGGCCAGGAGGTCCTGCTCAACGACGCGCTCAACGTGGTCGACGCGTTCGGCTACGAGCGGGTCGGTGAGGTGGTGATGCTCAAGGAACTCCTCGACAATCCGACCGGCGAGCCGAGTGACCGTGCCCTGGTCATCTCGCACGCCGACGAGGAGCGGGTGGTGCATCTGGCGCAGACGCTGGTCGGCAGCGCGCTGCGGGCTGGCGACTCGCTGATGATCGAGCCGCGGTCGGCGTACGCCTACGAGCGGATACCGAAGAGCGAGGTCGAGGAGCTGGTGCTGGAGGAGGTGCCGGACGTCGACTACACCGACATCGGCGGCCTGCACGCCCAGATCGAGCAGATCAGGGACGCGGTCGAGCTGCCGTTCCTGCACGCGGAGCTGTTCCGTGAGCACCATCTGCGTCCACCGAAGGGCATCCTGCTCTACGGTCCGCCCGGGTGCGGCAAGACGCTGATCGCCAAGGCGGTGGCCAACTCGCTGGCCAAGAAGATCGCCGAGCGGCGGGGTGAGGAGAAGCACACCAGCTTCTTCCTCAACATCAAGGGCCCGGAGCTGCTCAACAAGTACGTCGGTGAGACCGAGCGGCACATCCGGCTGATTTTCCAGCGGGCCCGGGAGAAGGCCGGCGAAGGTACCCCGGTGATCGTGTTCTTCGACGAGATGGACTCGGTCTTCCGGACCCGGGGCTCCGGTGTCTCCTCGGACGTGGAGAACACCATCGTTCCGCAGCTGCTGAGCGAGATCGACGGGGTCGAGGGCCTGGAGAACGTGATCGTGATCGGTGCCTCCAACCGGGAGGACATGATCGATCCCGCGATCCTGCGGCCCGGCCGGCTGGACGTCAAGATCAAGATCGAGCGTCCGGACGCCGAGGCGGCCAAGGACATCTTCTCCAAGTACATCCTCACCGGGCTGCCGCTGCACCCGGACGACCTCACCGAGCACGGCGACGATCCGCAGGCCACCGTGGCAGCCATGATCGACGCCGTGGTGCTGCGGATGTACTCGGAGACCGACGAGAACCGGTTCCTCGAGGTGACCTACGCCAACGGGGACAAGGAGGTCCTGTACTTCAAGGACTTCAACTCCGGCGCGATGATCCAGAACATCGTCGACCGGGGCAAGAAGATGGCGATCAAGGAGTTCCTCACCTCCGGGCGCAAGGGTCTGCGGCTGCAGCACCTGCTCGACGCGTGCGTCGACGAGTTCCGGGAGAACGAGGACCTGCCGAACACCACCAACCCGGACGACTGGGCCCGGATCTCCGGTAAGAAGGGGGAACGGATCGTCTACATCCGTACCCTCGTCTCCGGCGGCAAGGGCGCGGAGGCCGGCCGGTCGATCGAGACGGCCAGCAACACCGGGCAGTACCTCTGACCACGGTCCGGTGTCCCGCACCCCGTTTCGGGGTGCGGGACACCGGTTACGCGGCGCGACTCGACCGCGCCGCGGGACCGGTGTCCGACGCGCCCCGCGTGACCACGCGGACACGCCAACGTCCGGTTCCGTCGGTGCGCGGACTACGCTCGACATGACGGGCGCCGACGGAAGCGATGAGGTAACGGCATGAGTGTGCGGCGGATCATGGGCACCGAGGTGGAGTACGGCATCTCCGTGCCCGGCCAGCCCGGAGCCAACCCGATGGTCACCTCCTCACAGGTGGTCAACGCCTACGGTGCCCGACCCGAACTGAACCGGGGCGGCCGGGCCCGGTGGGACTACGAGGAGGAATCGCCGCTACGTGACGCCCGCGGCTTCACCTACTCGGGGGCCGCCTACGACCCGGCGGAGGCCCTCGCCGACGAGGATCTCGGCCTGGCCAACGTGATCCTCACCAACGGTGCCCGGCTCTACGTCGACCACGCCCACCCCGAGTACTCCACCCCCGAGGTCACCAACCCGCTGGACCTGGTCCGGTGGGACAAGGCGGGGGAGCGGGTCATGGCGGAGGCGGCCCGCCGCGCGGCGACCATCCCCGGTTCGCACCCCATCCAGCTGTACAAGAACAACACCGACAACAAGGGCGCCAGCTACGGCTCCCACGAGAACTACCTGATGCGTCGGCAGACACCGTTCGCCGACATCGTGGCGTACCTGACGCCGTTCTTCGTCACCCGGCAGATCGTCTGCGGGGCGGGTCGGGTCGGCATCGGCCAGGACGGCTCCCAGACCGGGTTCCAGATCTCCCAGCGGGCCGACTTCTTCGAGGTCGAGGTCGGCCTGGAAACCACGCTGAAGCGGCCGATCATCAACACCCGGGACGAACCGCACGCCGACGCCGACAAGTACCGCCGGCTGCACGTGATCATCGGCGACGCCAACCTTTCGGAGATCTCCACCTACCTGAAGGTCGGCACCACCTCGTTGATCCTGACCATGATCGAGGAGAAGGCGCTCGGCGCCGATCTCGGCATCGCCGACCCGGTGGCCGAGCTCAAGGCGGTGAGCCACGACCCGTCCCTGGCGCATCTGATGCGGCTGCGCGACGGCCGCCGGCTCACTGCGCTCGACCTGCAGTGGGCGTTCTACGAACGGGCCAGGGCGTTCGTCGACGACCGGTACGGTACCGACCTCGACGAGGCCACGGCCGACGTGCTGGACCGCTGGGAGGACGTGCTCGACCGGCTGGGACGGGATGTGATGTCCTGCGCGCAGGAGCTGGACTGGGTCGCGAAGCTGCGGCTGCTCGACGGCTACCGGGAGCGGGAAGGGCTCACCTGGGCCTCGCCGAAACTGCAGCTGGTCGACCTGCAGTACGCCGACGTGAGGCCGGAGAAGGGCCTCTACCACCGCCTGGTGGGTCGGGGAGCGATGCGTACCCTGCTCGACGACAGCGCCACCCGCGCCGCGATGGTCGAGCCGCCACCGGACACCCGGGCCTACTTCCGGGGCCGGTGCCTGGCGCAGTACGCCTCCGAGGTGGTCGCCGCCAGCTGGGACTCGGTCATCTTCGACGTGGGCCGGGAGTCGCTGGTCCGGGTGCCGATGATGGAGCCGGAGCGGGGGACTCAGGTCCACGTGGGCGACCTGTTCGACCGGTGCGCCAGCGCGAAGGACCTGCTGGAGGTGCTCACCGGAGGCTGAGCCGGCCAGGTTCGCTTGGCGCGAACGTGGCCGACGCCGGCCGGTTCCGTCGCCACCGCGAGGTAAGTTTCACCTAGGCGATCGTGTGGAGGAGGCACCTGATGGCTACCCGTGACAGCGGCGGTCAGTCCCAGTCCGGCAAGTCCCGCCGGGCCGAGGAAGTCGACGAGACGGTCACCGAGACGGATCCGGAGGCCGCGCAGCGGCACGCCGAGATCACCGAGGACGTCGATGACCTGCTCGACGAGATCGACTCGGTGCTCGAAGAGAACGCCGAGGAGTTCGTCCGCGGCTACGTACAGAAGGGCGGCGAGTAGCTCGCCGGCGGTGAAGATCGCACCCACCGGGTGCGCACGCTAGTCTGCTCCAACACACCGGTGGCCTCGACCGGCGCCGTGCCGGCACGGGCGGCCCGGTCAGGCGATCACGTTATGCAGAGAGGGACCACGTGGCAGCGGGATTCGATCCATCCGGACGCCTTCCGGACGTGTTCACCAACGCGGGAACGTCCTCCTTCACCCAGTTCCTGGCGTCGGCCGCACCGGATCTGCTGCCGGGGCGCCGCCCACTGCCGCCCGGGCTGTCCGCGGACGTCGGCCCGCACGCCACGACGATCGTCACGCTCGTCACCGCCGAAGGCGTGGTGATGGCCGGTGACCGCCGGGCGACAATGGGCAACCTGATCGCCAACCGGGACATCGAGAAGGTGCACCCCGCTGACGCCTACTCGCTGATCGGCATCGCCGGCACCGCCGGCATCGGCATCGAGCTGATGCGGCTGTTCCAGGTCGAGCTGGAGCACTACGAGAAGATGGAGGGCGCCGTCCTCTCCCTGGACGGCAAAGCGAACCGCCTCGCGTCGATGATCCGCAACAACCTCGGTGCCGCGCTGCAAGGGCTGGCCGTGGTGCCGCTGTTCGCCGGGTTCGACCTGGCCGCGACCGATCCGGCCGAGGCCGGCCGGATCTTCAGCTTCGACGTCACCGGCGGTCCGTACGAGACCACCGGTTTCGACGCGATCGGCTCCGGGTCGCTGTTCGCGAAGGCGGCTCTGAAGAAGCGGTACCGTTCCGGGCTGAGTAGCGCCGACGCGGTCCGTCTCGCGGTGGAGGCGCTGTACGACGCCGCCGACGACGACACCGCCACCGGCGGCCCGGATCTGACCCGCCGGATCTTCCCGGTGGTGATGACCGCGACGGCGGCCGGCACCCACCGGCTCACCGACGCCGAGTCGGCCCAGATCGCCGAGGCGGTCGTCGCCGCGCGTACCGAGAATCCGGGCGGCTGAACCCGCGAGCGCCGACTTGTCTCGTCCGCTGTAGTCGTTACCACCTGGTCGAAGGAGAGCCGCCGCCGTGGCAATGCAGTTTTACGCCTCGCCCGAGCAGATCATGCGGGACCGTTCCGAGCTCGCCCGCAAGGGCATCGCCCGGGGCCGTAGCGCGCTGGTGCTGAGCTTCGAGGGCGGTGTGCTGTTCGTCGCCGAGAATCTGTCCAGCGCCCTGCACAAGGTGAGCGAGATCTACGACCGGATCGGGTTCGCCGCCGTCGGCCGATACAACGAGTTCGAGAATCTGCGCCGGGCCGGGGTGCGGATGGCCGACCTGAACGGCCTCAGCTACGACCGTCGCGACGTGACCGGGCGGGCGCTGGCCAACGCGTACGCGCAGACCCTCGGGTCGATCTTCACCGAGCAGTCGAAGCCGTTCGAGGTGGAGATCTGCGTTGCTGAGGTCGGGCTGGAGCCGGCTGCTGACGAGATCTACCGGCTGACCTACGACGGCTCGGTCACCGACGAGCCGGGGTGGATGGCGATGGGCGGTCATGCCGAGACGATCGCCGGTGTGTTGCGAACCGACCATCGGGCCGACATGTCGCTGTCCGACGCCGTCGGGCTGGCGGTGCGGGCCCTCGCCGAAGTGGGCGGTGAGAACGGCGCGACCCGCAGCATCGCCGCCAACCAGTTGGAGGTGGCGGTGCTCGACCGCCGCCGCCGTGGCCGGACCTTCCGCCGGATCGCCGGCGCCGCGTTGACCGCGCTGCTCGACGGGGGTGCCGCCACCTCGGCGGACGAGCCCTCGTCGGCAGAAGCAGGCAGGTCCGGCGGTCCCCGGGTGCCCGAGTCGACGCCGGGAAAGCCGACTTCCTCGGCCGCCTCCGCCGACCTGGAGGATGCCGCCGGCGATTCGGGCCCCACCGAACAGGACTGACCGGGCGCGGTGTGTCGCCCCAGGGCGGCGCTTCGGCCTGGTGCGTCACACCCAGTGTCGTACCGTCCGCCAGTACGCCGCCAGCATCGCGTTGAGTACCTTCCTGCCCGGCGGGTCGATCAGCGGGGTGTCCAGCCGATCGGCGAGGACTCGCATCCACACCCGGTCCGGGACGGTCCGCTCGGCCTGCAGCTGTGCCCGGCGCTGGCGCAGGTGACTGCGGTGCTGCCACAGCCACCGGTAGCCGCGGAGCTTGTCGGGCAGCCAGCCCTGTCGGGCGGCCAGCACCAGCACCGCCAACTCCAGAGCCAGCAGTGGCGGGCCGAGCAGCACCAGCGACCGCCCTCCCCACACCGTGGCCACGAACATCACTCGGTTGCGTTCGACAAGGTAGAACTTGAAGCTGTTGCGGCTGAACTCGTAGCGGTGCAGCGCCACCGCGTCCGGCACGTTGACCACTCGCAGCCCGACCCGCCAGGTTCTGATCGACAGGTCCGCGTCCTCGTGGTACGCGAAGTAGTGCGGGTCGAAGCCCCCCAGCCGGTCCCAGTGCGCCCGGCGGGTCATCAGGCAGGCACCCATCGCACCGGCGGTCTCGGTCGGTTCGGTGCGGGTCTCCCGCTCCCGGAATCCGCCGATCCAACTCAACCCGAGCACGTGCACCTCGTTGCCGCGAGAATTGAGCAGGTCCGGCTCGTCGGCCAGGCGGACCGCGCCGGCGGCGATGCCGACGCTCGGGTCCGCGAGCTCCTCCACCAGCCGGGCGACGGTGGTCGGCTCGACCACCGCGTCGCCGTTGACCAATGCCACGTACTCGCCGACGGCGGCGGCCACGCCGACGTTGCAGCCGGCGGAGAAGCCGACGTTGCGGCCGTCGCCGACCACCGTGACGCCGGGAACCTCACGCAGCACGGTGACATCGTCGGTGGTGCACCCGTTGTCGACCAACACCACGTCGACGTCGACCTTGACCGAGGCGAGCAGGGCTTCCACCGATCGGCGCAGCAGCGGTTCCGCGCCCCAGGCCAGCACGACGGCACTGACCCGGGGCAGGCCGGACGGCGTACGGAATTCACTACTATTTTCCGACATGTCGGTTTCTCTCCTGGGCCGGGGGAATCCGGGCGCCTCTGACGCGGCGTGCCTGTCCTGCCGGCTGGACCGGCGGCCCGGACAGGTCAGCCGCCGAACGCCGGGTCGCGCAACGCGGTGGAGAGCATGCTCCGCCAGTCTGCCATGACCGGTAGGCCGGCGCGCGCCCAACGTTGATGTCCGAGCACCGAGTACGTCGGTCGGGCGGCGGGCCGACGGAAGTTGGCACTGGTGGTGGGACGGATCCGCGTCGGGTCGAGGCCGCGCAGCGCGAACGCCTCCCGGGCCAGCCCACACCAGGTCGTCTGCCCGCTCGCCGTTCCGTGGTAAAACCCGGCGCTCGCCGTGCCGGCGACCGCCGCCGCGGCGAGCGCGACCAGCTGGTTGGCCAGGGCGTACGACCAGGTCGGCTGACCATGCTGGTCATCGACGACCTCGAGGTGCTCCCGCTCGCCGGCCAGCCGCAGCATGGTCGCGACGAAGTTGGGTCCGTGTGCCCCGTAGAGCCACGCGGTCCGGACCACGTAGCCGCGCTCCGGCAGCAGCCGGGCGACGGCCTGTTCACCGACGAGCTTGCTGCGACCGTACGCGTTGACAGGTGAGGTCGGGGCATCCTCCGGGTACGGGGAGGTGCCGTCGCCGGCGAACACGTAATCGGTGGAGACGTGCACCAGGTGCGCCCCACGGTCGGCGCAAGCCTGGGCCAGATGCGCCACGGCGGTGCCGTTGACGGCGGTGGCGGCTTCCTCAGCCGCCTCCGCGCCGTCCACGTCGGTCCACGCTGCGGCGTTGATCACTACCTGATGCCCGTCGACGGCGGCAGCGACCGCCGCCGGGTTGGTGATGTCCAAATCGGTACGGGTCAGCGCGGTCACCGACCGGGTGTCCGGGTGGTCGGCCAACGCGGCCAGCAGGTCCCGCCCCAGCATCCCACCGGCACCGGTGACCAGCCACCGGTCTGCGGCGGTCACGACGACGCCACAGGCTTCTTCAGCGGCTCCCACCAGGGCCGGTTCTCCCGGTACCAGCGGACCGTGTCGGCCAGTCCTTCGTCCAGCGTGACACTCGGGGTGTAGCCCAGCTCGTGGGAGATCTTGCTGATGTCCAGCGAGTAGCGCCGGTCGTGTCCCTTACGGTCGGTGACCGGGACGACCCGTTCCCACCCCACCCCACAGGCGTCCAGTAGCCGGGCGGTGAGCTCCTTGTTGGTCAGTTCGGTCCCGCCGCCGATGTGGTAGACCTCGCCGGCGCGCCCGCCGGCGGCGACCAGCGTGATGCCCACGCAGTGGTCCCGCACGTGCAGCCAGTCCCGGACGTTGCCGCCGTCGCCGTACAGCGGCACCGTACCGCCGTCCAGCAGGTTGGTGACGAACAGCGGGATGACCTTCTCCGGGAACTGGTACGGCCCGTAGTTGTTGGAGCAGCGAGTCACCACGACGTCCATGCCGTGTGTCCGGTGGTAGGCCAGGGCCACCAAGTCGGAGCCGGCCTTGGACGCGGAGTACGGTGAGTTCGGCGACAACGGCCAGTCCTCGGTCCACGACCCTTCGTCGATCGACCCGTACACCTCGTCGGTCGAGACGTGCACGAACCGGTCCGTCCCGTGGCGCAGCGCCGCGTCGAGCAGAGTCTGGGTGCCCACCACGTTGGTGGTCACGAACTCCGCGGCACCGGTGATCGACCGGTCAACGTGCGACTCGGCGGCGAAGTGCACCACCATGTCGTGTCCGGCGAGTGCTCGGTCGACGGCGGCGGCGTCGCAGATGTCCGCTTGGACGAAGGCAAACCGTGGGTCGTCACGGACCGGGGCCAGGTTGGCGAGATTGCCGGAGTAGGTCAGATTGTCCAGCACGGTCACCGTAGCCGGACTGACCGGGGCGTTCGGATCGGTGAGCAGCATCCGGACGAATTCGGATCCGATGAAGCCGGCACCGCCGGTGACGAGGACTCTCACAGGTCCGGGAGTCTACGGGACACCGGCGCCGTCGGCCCAGGGGATCGCCGGTGACGGCTTTCCGACGATGTCCTCGCCGGTCCCGGCAATGGACTGGTGCACGACCGGCCGAGCGGATGTCGGACGAAGGGCCCGACATCCGTGACCGGCCCGTAGAGGGAGCCCGTTGACGGTTGCTGTGGGTGGTTAGGCCGGTAGGCTCCCGCCGTGCGTGGAATCCTACTCGCTGGCGGTACCGGATCTCGGCTCTGGCCGATCACTCGCGCCGTGTCGAAACAGCTCATGCCGGTCTTCGACAAGCCGATGATCTACTACCCGCTCGCCACCCTGATCATGTCCGGCATCCAGGAGATCCTGGTCGTGACCACACCGGAGGATCAACCGCAGTTCCGACGACTGCTCGGCGACGGAGCGCAGTTCGGGCTGAGGCTGAGCTACCGGGCGCAGCCCCGGCCGGAAGGCATCGCCCAGGCATTCGTGCTCGGCGCGGACTTCATCGGCGATGAGTCCGTCGCGTTGATCCTTGGCGACAACATCTTCCACGGCATCGGTCTGGGCCGGAAGCTGTCCGACCACGCCGACCTCACCGGCGGCCTGATCTTCGCCTACCCGGTGGCCAACCCCGAGGCGTACGGCGTGGTCGACTTCGACGCCGCCGGCCGGGTCCTGTCGATCGAGGAAAAGCCGAAGCGGCCGCGGTCGCGCTATGCGGTGCCCGGCTTGTACTTCTACGACAACCAGGTGGTGGAGATCGCCGCAGGGCTGAAACCGAGCGACCGCGGCGAGCTGGAGATCACGGCGGTCAACGAGGCGTACCGCCGGGCCGGTCAGCTGTCGGTGACCGTGCTGGACCGGGGAACGGCCTGGCTGGACACCGGCACGTTCAATTCGATGATGCAGGCCGCCGAGTTCGTCCGGGTGATCGAGGAACGCCAGGGCATGAAGATCGGCTGCGTCGAGGAGTCCGCCTGGCGCGCCGGCCTGATCGACGACGATCAGCTGTGCGCCCTCGCCGAGCCGCTGACCAAAAGCGGTTACGGCAGCTACCTGCTGAGCCTGATCGAGGAGCGCAACGACCACCGGTTGTCCGAAGCCGGTCCGGCCGAGGAGGCCTGATGAAGATCCGGGAGCTCGAGATCGAGGGCGCCTGGGAGGTCACCCCGCAGCAGCACGGTGACCCGCGCGGGCTGTTCATGGAGTGGTACCGCTTCGACCACCTGGCCGGGGCGGTCGGGCATCCGCTGCGGCTGGCCCAGGGCAACCTGTCGGTCTCGGCGTATGGCGTGGTCCGGGGCATCCACTTCGCCGACGTGCCGCCTGGCCAGGCCAAGTACATCAGCTGCGTACGGGGCGCGGTGGTCGACGTGATCGTGGACCTGCGGGTCGGTTCACCGACGTTCGGCCGGTGGACGGCGGTGCGGCTCGACGACGTGGACCGCCGCGCGGTCTACCTCAGCGAAGGACTCGGGCACGGGTTCTGCGCGATGTCCGACGACGCCACCCTGAACTATTTCTGTTCGACCACCTACAACCCGCGCGCGGAGCACGGCGTACATCCTCTCGACGCCGACCTGGCCATCGACTGGCCGGTCGCCGCGCCGCAGCTGTCCGCCCGCGACGATGCGGCCCCGACACTGGCCCAGGCCCGCGCCGACGGCCTGCTGCCGGACTACGGCCGCTGTCGGGAGTTCGCTGCCCGGCTCTCCGCCGGCGAGTCGCCGTACGCGCCTGGCCAATAACTCTGCGCGAAAGCGGGATGTGGGGGGGTGTTTTGCCTACAGGTGCGCCCAGGACTACCACAAAGCACCCGAGGGGAGGCAGGGGTGGTTGTGGGGGGGGGAAACGTTCGTGTTTATAAAAAGGGAGGTTTTCCC
>NZ_JBSWXD010000179.1:0-12064 GCF_056160425.1 Micromonospora sp. ABR4_055 | reverse complement strand
ATCGGCGACTCCCTCACGCCCGCCGCACCACCCAATACAGAAATGATCAACCAACATTCAGCGGCAACCGCGTCGGTGGATCGAGGCTCAGAGCGCGGTGCGATCAACTCGTTGGCGTCGCCGATCTAATGTGCCAGCAGCCTGCCCTCGCTGAGACCTTCACCCGTTGGCCAAGGCTACGACCACGGTTGTCTGGAGGCGATGGTCGGATCGGTGCTGGCTGAGCTCGAGCGTTTGCGGACGCTCATGATCTGACGAAAGACAATCTGAGTCATGACAATGTCACTTTTGAGACAGGGAGTTGATTAAGATCATCGATTGGTGTTCGCTGGCTGAGCAGGGAGGATGTCGGTCTATGTAATGAGTCACATCAATCGCATCTTGACTGCCGTATGTCAGGTGTAGACGATTGCAGCATCAACTCAAGAGGTTGATAAACGGCCTGACCCCTCGAACTGGAGGTATCGTGCAGAAGCTTCTTTCCAGAATTGCTGTTGGTGCAGCAGCCGTCGGTCTAGCTCTCGCTGTTATGGCGAATCCAGCCCAAGCCTCCGCACATGACGTGGGTTCGATAAGTGAGGCGGTTTTGGTCGCCGAGAGCGTGGGGCGAATCGGCGGATCGGACAACGTCGGGGTCAGTGCGGGTTGGCTAGGGGAGTGTTACGCTAGCCGTTACTCGACATTCGCCGGAGGATGGTGCGACGGAAACGGCCCAGACTACACCTACCGAGGTGTAGTAAGGTGTAGCAACGGTTCGTGGTACTACGGTATGGTGTTGTGGGCGGGAGACCGTACTGCATCGTATGTTTCCTGTCCTTCCGGCACGTCGGCCACCTCCGGTGGGGTATACGTCTACTACCTCGGTAGCTACTACGGTAGTAACCTCGTCTGACCGATCGAATCTGACCATGATTATCGTCTAAGGAAGATTCGGCTGAGATTCGTTGCAGTTCGAGCGGCTAAGGGGTTTGCCTTGAAAAGCTCGAAAGGCAAACTGTGGCAGTAGATTGACGATGGGCATCGCAAGCTTACTTGGCCGCGCGGTTCCACGACGTGTAGCAAGCGAGGAATTCGGCGTGTTCGCTGGCGCAGGGGCACGACTCGAATCTGATAGATCCTTCGCTTGAGCTTCTATTATCGGTTGACTTAAAAGGAAACGAAGATGCTTCGTAGGTTCGTGGCAAAGGTTGGTCTTTTGGGTGCATGCGTCGTTGCGGCCGTTACAGTGATGGCTGTGCCCGCATCGGCCACTTCGGTGGGAGTGCAGTGGTTCGGCGAACCTGAGACATATCTAAATACCGATACTAGTTTCGGCGGTTGGGTCGACGGGAATGGGCCGGACAGCTACCGCTATTTTGTGATCTGCACAAATGGTGGGACGTACAACGGCGTTACCCGTTGGGCTGGCGACAGGCGCGGCTCGTTTGCGTACTGCCCATCCGGCACCTATGCCGCATTCAAGGGGTACACCCTAATCCCTGCCTAGAGTTCTTCAATCATGTGCCCGACAAAGTCGGAGTGCTCGCGGTTGGGAACTATGCGTTGATGTCTGGAGTGCTGTAGCTTTGACTGGGCGGGCACGGCTCTCGGTGATCCTGAGGTTCTCGAAATATTCAGGGCACCTTGCAGAGTGCTGTGCCCGTCCAGGTTATTGCATAGAGCCCGGTCTAGGTGTTTAGTTTGCTCATGGCGGTCAGGGCCCCTTCAACGATTCCGGCACGGCCGCGACCAGGCGCTGCGGTGTAATGATCGTGGGGATCGGTCGATCTGGCTTCGATCTGGACTTGGGCGAGCATGACGTGATGTTCTGCAGCAGGCCGCGGATCCGGGCCGATTAGCGGGTCCAACAGCGCCGCGGCCCGCGCGTTGGGCAGATGGTGGCCGATCGTGGCGAGGACCGCGCGGGCGGACACTCCGGGTCCCCACTGGCCCGACCGGTCACGTACCGGGGCGGCTGGCCCTGGTTGACCTGTCCGCAACACGGGCATCGGGGGTTCTGCCATGTGGTACTGGACCACCTTGGGCGGCGGTTGACACGACGCCTCAAACAACTGCCGCCGGTAGTCCCGCAACGGAGTTCTTCGGCGATGGCCGATTGAACGGGCTGTCCGACGACGGCGGATGCGACGAGTTCGACGAATCGGGAGTCTAACCCGCGCCGCAACTCCTCCTCCACCACCACCACCCGCAGATCGTCGACCTGTGCCTAAAGATTGTCGATCATCATCGCCTGCCTCGCGACGAGGGCAAGGGTTCCTCTCGTGAGCACAGCAACGGATCGACGGCCCTGCAATCTGCAACTATCAGCACGCCAAGACGCCGCAGGTCGCGCCACCGGCCGAAATGCTGGAAAGCTTACTCGCCCCGGTGAATACCTAATGTATGTCGGATGGTTTGGGTTGAAACCGGTTCAGGCCCGGCGGATGCGGACGCATCTCAGCTGCTCGGCAGGTAGATGTGGTAGCCGGGTACGCTCACAATGGCGGGTGAGGTTTGATTCGTTGAGAGTAGCCGTGTGACGACCGGATTAGCGGGTGAATCGACAGGAAGAACATATGCTGGATCGCTCGAATCCTGCACCGCCTCCAGATGCGGCAAGTATCGGTTTAGGCCTGGACTCAAGTCGCCCTCGTCAATGACGGCACACACGATGCTCTCGTTTGTCGCGAAGGTGATGTTATTGCACGTCCAGTACTCGCTAAACACGTGGGTTACACCGAGTTGTTCGAGTCGTGCAATCATGTTATCCCTTTGTTGGGCAAGATCTCTCATGTTGGGCGCAATTGCCACGACACCAGCAGTGGCGACCAAGGTCGATATTGCAGTGGCGGCGAGAATGGTTGCTGATGCCACGCGCCAAACTACCACGCGACTCTGCAGTGATTCCCAAAGTGGCCACAGCGCGGCTGGTAGCGAAATTAGTAGGCACGAGAGGTACCTGGCACTTTCGACTGGAGTGTCTGCTGCGGCACTACTCCGAACGTACGCGAGAATCGTCAATGCCGCGCCGATCAACAAACCTAGGTGGGCTACGGAGGTTACTTTCTGAATTCCTTCCTCATGTCGAATCGAAGCCAATGTGGCTATTGCTGCAACTAGGAGAAGCAGCGGAAAAGCAAGTCCCCACCAGAGTTGCCATGGCGTGCACTCGCTTGGCGCGCAGAATCCCATCCCCATTGGGATACCGAATATCATACCGCCATACAGGTGGTCCATCCATGGTGATGCCTCACTGCTTCCGCTCAAAGTCAGCAGCACGGAGATCGGATTGACGCGTGAGCTGATTGAGTGCGCGATGAGGGGTGTTGCTCCTATGAGGGTGCCTCCGGCGAGGAGGGCGCCACCGCTCCAGATAATCTCCTTCTTTGCAAAGATAGCTAGGACCGCACCTGCGCAAAGAATATATGGCAGGACGAGTGGGTCAACCCAGATCATCAATCCCGCGATGAATCCCCATGCCGCGAAGGCGGCGCCGCGATGGCGATACCGGTCTGCCGCGAGCCCAACTGCGAGCAACATTAACCCGGCGCCTGCCGGATTGATTTCAGGATAGCCGCCACCGGAAATCATTTGATTCTTCAGTATCCGGTCCGAGCCGAGGGCCAGAATTCCGACTATCAGCAAAGTAAACCAGCGGCTGCGGTAAAGCTGGTCGACGAGCCGCCACATTATGACAAGAAATGAGCCAAAGAGGAGCAGGTTCGGGATTCGCAGCGAAATAACCGATGGTCCGAATAGTGCGAATATCGGCGCAGCCAAGTAGGCTTCGAGTGTTCCCATGTAGTTCTGCCCGTAGAAGAATGCTGGAAAATTCTCGGCCTTCGATATGTGGATCGCGGCCAGTCCCATGGTCGCCTCATCGCTATTGGTGGGCGGCACACTCCACAGCAGTGCAAGGAATCTGTATAGGACGCCAAGTGTGACACACAGGGCGGTCAGAATCGTTGCTGGGTGAAATCTACCGATGGCTCTCGATCGAGCGTCATCGGACCGGGCACTGTCCACGGTGAGCGCTGCCATGCCTAGATGATGTCATACGCCCTCAGATCGTAAGTAATCCCAGGTCTCGTGGACATACTGGCGGTCGGTGTGGCTGGGTGCGGCGGCGCCGTGGTGGTGGGGTGCGGGTGTCAGCCGGTCGGGGGACCCAGGTGTGCAAGTCGGCGGAGAGGAAGTGTCACGTACCCGCTGTCGCGATCACTCCGGTGACAATCCCTGCGGCCAGCGGGCTCTTCATCCTGACGGGACCATCTCTGTGAGATCCTGACTCCGCTGACCGGCGACCGCACGGCGTACGCGGTCGCCGTCTTGGTCGACGGTGTTCTGTTGCAACATCGCCATCGGTGATCCGCTGGACACCGCCGCCGTCGAATCGTCGATCGCCGCCCTGATCAGGTCGGATCGGTCGAGGGCGCCGTTCGGTAACGCTGCCGAAAACTACGGCCGGGACCATGGGTGGATGGCCGACGAGCCGGTGCGACTGGAGATCCGGACGCCGGGCGGGTGCCTGTTCGACTCGCCGCTGGCCCGACTGCTGCTCGGGCGCAACACCAGCTGGCATTATGTCGACGAGTCCGACCGGGTGCTGCTCGACGACACCGTCGGGATGCTCACCGGCCGGGGTCTGCCCATCGACGAGCTGCCCAGCCTGGAGCCGGGCGGACCGCGACAGAAGATCTTCTTCGAGCCGGCCCGGACCCGGGTCGGGATCGTCACCTGCGGTGGGCTCTGCCCGGGCCTGAACAACGTCATCCGGGCCCTGGTGCTGGAGTTGACCGCCGGCTACGGGGTGCGGCAGATCGTCGGCTTCCGCAACGGCTATCAGGGGCTGGTCGCCCGGCACGGCCATCCGGTGGTGCCGTTGACGCCGGCCGTCGTCGACCGGATCGACGAGTACGGCGGCACGATCCTCGGTACGTCGTGGGGCAACCAGGATCCGGAGGAGATCGCCGACACCCTCGACGAGCTCGGCATCGACATCCTGTTCGTGATCGGTGGCGACGGTTCGATGCGCGGCGCGTCGAGGATCACCGAGGTGCTCGCCCGTCGGGGCCGGCCGGTCGCCGTCGTCGGGGTGCCGAAGACGATCGACAACGACATTCCGTACATCGATCAGAGTTTTGGTTTTCAGACGGCGGTCGCGCACGCCACCGAGGTGATCCGGGCCGCCCATGTGGAAGCCACCGCGTTCCCCGGCGGGATCGGGCTCGTACAGCTGATGGGCCGGCACTCGGGTTTCATTGCCTGCTACGCGGCCCTGGCCACCCACGACGCCGATTTCGTCCTGGTGCCCGAGGTGCCGTTCGCTCTGGACGGCCCGGGTGGCCTCCTGGCGCACCTGCGCCGGCGGGTCACCGACCGGGGGCACGCGACGGTCGTCGCCGCCGAGGGCGCCGGCCAGGAGCACCTGGCCGGTGAACCCGTGGGCCACGACGCCTCCGGCAATCTGCGGCTGCACGACTTCGGACGCTATCTGCGGCAGCGGATCGTCGACGACTTCGCCGACGCCGGGCGCGAGGCGAGTGTGAAGTACATCGACCCGAGTTACACGATCCGCGGCGTGCCGGCGAACCCGTACGACAGTGTCTACTGTATTCGGTTGGCGCATGCGGCGGTGCACGCGGCGATGGCCGGTCGGACGGACCTGGTGGTGGGTCGGTGGCGGGGCAGGTTCGTGCATGTGCCGATGCCGCTGGCGGTGAGCACCCGTAACCAGGTCGACCCGCACGGCGACCTCTGGCTGTCGGTCCTGGAGGCCACCGGCCAGCCGCCGTCGATCTCCTGATTCGAGCGGCTGGGAGCCCGTGCCGGCGCGGGCCGGGTTCCGGCGACTCGTCACTGTTTTGTCACGACTGCGATCACACTCTGTGCATATTGTCGCCGATTCTTGTTACGTAGAGGTGGCAGCACGCACGTCATGTGCGCCAGGGCGTTGGGTGGTTGGGGAAGCCATGGCTACCAGTCAGGTGCAGCATGACCAGTTCGGGGATCTGCTCCGGGCCCTCCGCCTGCAGCGGAGACTGACCCAGGAGGAGCTTGCCGAGGCGGCGGGTTCCAGCGTCCGCAGCATCCGGGAAATGGAGCGCGGCCGGGTGCGCAGCCCGCAACGACGGACGGTGGTGTTGCTCGCCGATGCCCTGCGGCTGGCCGGGGCGGACCGCGACCGCTTCGTCGCCCTGGCCCGGGCCGAGCGGCAGCCGCGCGAGGGCGGCACGGTGCCGCACGAGGGCCAGGCGGTGGTCGTACCCGGGGAACTGCCGTCCGCCGTCCCGGACCTGGCCGGCCGGGCGGAGATCCTGCAACGGCTGTCGACGCTGGCCGCCGAGGTCGCCGCCGGCCGGCCCGAGACCTCCTCGGTGGTGGTGCTGCACGGGCCGCCGGGGATCGGCAAGACCAGCCTCGCGGTCGCGGCCGGACATCGGCTCAGTGGTGCCTTCGCCGGCGGCCAGCTCTTCGTCGACCTGCAGAGCGCCTCGCCGGACGGACCCCTCGACCCGGCCGAGGCGCTGGCCGGGCTGCTGCGGTCGCTCGGGGTGCCGGACAGCAGGGTGCCGGTGTCGCCGGCCGAGCGGGGCGGCCTGTTCCGCACCCTGACCCGGGACCGGCCGCTGCTGGTGATCCTGGACAACGCCGCAGACGAGGCACAGGTACGTGCACTGTTGCCGGCCGGGCGGGGATGCCTCGTGCTGGTGACCTGTCGGCGTCCGCTGGCCGGCCTGGCCGGCGCGGTCCGCCAGCCGCTCGACCTGCTCGACCCGGCGGCCGGTCGAGCGCTGCTCGCGGCGATCGTCGGCGCCGACCGGATCGCCGCCGAGCCGGCCGCCGCCGACCAACTCGTCACCCTCTGCGGACAGCTGCCGCTGGCCGTGCGGATCGCCGGCAACCGGCTCGCCAGCCGGCCACAATGGTCGGTCGCGTGGCTGGTGGACCTGCTCCGCGACGAACGTCGAAGGCTGACCGTCCTGACCGCCGGGGACCTGGGCGTGCGGTCGGCGTTCGAGGTCTCGTACCGGCAACTGGACCCGGTGACCGCGCGGGTGTTCCGGCGGGCCTCACTGATCCCCGGCACCGATTTCGCACCCGCGCTGGTCGCCGTCGTGGCCGGCATCGACGAGGAGACCGCGTCGACGGCCCTGGAGGAGCTGGTCGAGGCGGGTCTCCTCCTGACCCTCGGCGACCGGTACCAGTTCCACGACCTGGTCCGGCTCTACGCCAAGGAACGCCTCGACGCCGAGGAACCGCAGACCCGCCGGACGGCGGCGCACGAACGGATGATCGGCTGGCTGCTGCTGCGTACCCGGCAGGCCGGGGTGATGTTCGAACCGGACGCCGGTCGGGCCGACTCCCCGTTCGACGCGGGGCGGCCCGATTCCCCGTTCGATGCCGGTCGGGCCGATTCCCCGTTCGACGACGACCGGGCGGCGGCGTACTGGCTGGACCGGGAGTCCGGCAACTGGCTGGCGGCGCTGCGCGACGCCGCCCGGCGCGGTCGGCACACCGAGGTGGTCGCGGTCGCCAGGGCACTGCACTGGTACTCCGACGCCAACAGTCACCGGCACCCCTGGGACGAGATCTTCTCGCTGGGAGTCGCCGCCGCCCAAGCGGTCGGAAGCCCTCGCGACGAGGCCGTTCTGCTGAACTTCCTGGGCTGGGCCCGGTACTTCTGTCAGGACCGCAACGTCGACGGGCTGGCCGCCCTGGCCCGGGCGCTGGAACTGGCCCGGCGGATCGGGGACCCCCGGGAGCAGGCGTGGGCGCTGACCTACACCGCCGCGATCCTGATCCGGACCGGCCGGGCCGGGGCGGCCGTCGACCACAGCCGCCGGGCGGTGGGCCTGTTCCGCGAGATCGGGTACGCCCTCGGCGAGCAGAGCGCGGCGAGCGCGCAGGGCGGGGCGCTGGCCGCGCTCGGCCGGTTCGCCGAAGCAGCCGAGTTGCACCGCGGCGTGCTGGCGTTCCACGGCCGGGGCACCGGGCTCAGCCGGACCGGCGCGGCGGTGGCCCGGGCCGGCGCGATGATGAGTCTCGGGGCGGCGCTGGCCGGCATGGGCCAACTGCGCGACGCCGCCGACCAGTACGCCCGCGCCCGGCGGGTGTTCCACCGGTGCGGTGCGACGTTCAGCGAAGCCAACGCCGTGCACCGGTACGGGCTCGCGCTCGCGTCGTTGGGCGAGGCCCACGCGGCGGCCGAGGCGCTGCGGGCGGCGCTGGACCTGTACGCGGCACTGTCCTGCCCGTGGTGGGAGGCGCAGACCTTGTCCGCGCTCGCCGCTCTGGCCGGCGCGGCGTCGGACCCGGCCGCCGCGCGCCTGCTGCGCCAGCGGGCGCTCGACCGGTGCGGTGAACTGGACGCCCCGCAGGTGCGGACCCTGCGCGCCACCCTGCGACGGGAACTGGCCGGGTCCTGACCGGGATTCTGATCCGCGCCGAGATGCTGATCCGCCTCGAAGGGGACCGGGCCCCGCCGCGATTCGGCGGGACCCGGTGTCGGTGGACAGGGTCAGTTGCAGGTGGTCCCGTTGAGAGTGAACGGCGCCGGGACGGTGGGGGAGCCGTCCGCGGTGAAGCCGAAGTTGACGGCACCGCCGGTCGGGATGGCGGCGTTGTGGTTCTCGTTGGTGACGGTCACCGCCGATCCGGTCTGCTGGAAGACGCCGTTCCAGTGACCCTGCAGGAGCTGCCCGCCGGGGAAGGTCCAGCCCACCGACCAGCCGTTGACGGCCGGGCCGTCGTTGTAGACGGTGACGCTTGCGGTGTAGCCGGTGCCCCACGACTGGGTGACCACGAAGGAGACCCGGCAGCTGCTGGCGATCGCCGTCGCCGGCACGAGGTTGCCGTAGTCGTCGCGGGCGGTGGCGAAGTCCTGGAACCCGAAGCCCGGGCCGGCCGACCGGGTGGTGGTGCCGGCGGCGAGGACGGTGCCGTCGGGGTTGACGAAGTAGACCGGGCCGCCGCTGTCGCCACTCCGGGCGGAGTCCTGGCCGTCGAGCTGGGTGGCCTCGACGAGGTCCTCGATGTCGTCGTAGTGGTAGTCGACCCGCAGGTTGCAGATGGGTCCGCCGAGCACTCCCGCCGAGGTGTACCCGGACTGGCACAGCAGCTGACCGGGGAAGACCTCGGTCCAGCCGACCACTTCGGCGCGGACCTCGTCGTGCTGACCGCCGACGTAGATGTGGCCGCCGGGTGCCGACGTCGAGATGATCATCGTGTCGTGGTCGTCGTTGCTGTCGACCGCGTAGCCGACCAGCGTGCCGGTGCCGGTGGTGGTGTCCCAGCCGGTGTGCCAGGCCGAGCCGATCGACCCGCAGTGTTCGGCGGTGAGGATGTAGCCGGCGGTGGTGTCCGCGTCACGTACGCCGAAGCCGGCCGTACACCAGGGCGTGGTGGGCCCGATGCCGGCCCCGCCGTCGAACGGTGCGGCGTCGTCGGTTCGCGACCGTTCGACCAGCTGGTCGCGTTCGACGAAGGTGGTACGGACACCGGTCTCCGGCAGCGTCGGCAGCTCGGTGCTCGAGCTGTAGTCGACGCCGATCTCGATGCCGGTGCCGTCGGTACGCAGCCGGACCGAGTGGCTGGCGTCGGTCGGGTCGGCCTCCACCACCGGGGCGATCCGGGCGGCTGCCGTACGCAGTTCGGCGCGGGAGTAGGTGGCGTCGGCCACCTCGACCGGCGCGGTGCGGCGGGCGGCGGCGACGGCCGCGGCGATGTCGGCGGGTGGCTCTCCCTTCCACCACAGGGTGACCTGGTCGTCGACCAGGCCGATGCCGGCGTAGCCCCGGCCCGGCGCACGGTCGACCGCAGTGCGGATGACGTTGGCCGCGTCGACCAGCGGAGCCTGGGCGACCATCCGGTCCAGGGTCGGTGCCGGGATGAGGTCGAGGATGGACTCGGTGGTCCCGGCCGGCTCCGGCTGGTGGGCCTCGGCGTTGGCGGCGGTGGGACCGGTGAGCGTGGTCGCGCCGACCATCGCTGCGACGACCACCGCAAGGGTGGTCACTTTTCGAACTGATGCCATGACGCTCAGTCAAGCGGCGTCTGATGTGGGGTGACAGGCAGGACGCCCGGCAGGAGTCGACCTGCCGGGCGTCCTGCCGGTAGTTGCGTACCGGCTCATGGTCGGGCCGATCCGTGCGGCAGCTGCTCACCCGGTGGTCGGCCGGGATATCCGCTGCCGGCCCACCCGTTTCTTGTACGGTTGTACATGTACGTGTGTACAAGAACGGAGACGATCATGGCGTACGTGTTCCTCGCCGCCGCGATCACCGCCGAGGTGATCGGGACGAGCCTGCTCAAGTCGACCCACGGGTTCACCCGGCTGTGGCCGACGCTCGCCCTGGTCGCGGCGTACGTCACCGCGTTCGCCTGCCTCGCCCAGGCGGTGAAGACGATCCCGGTCGGTGTCGCGTACGCGCTGTGGGCCGGGCTCGGCACGGCGGCCATCGCCGCGATCGGCGCGACGTTCCTGGGCGAGCCGTTGACCCTGGCGAAGGTGACCGGGATCGGGCTGGTCATCGCCGGTGTGGTGGTGCTCAACCTGGGCGGTGCCCATTGACCGCCGACCCGGCTGGCTCGGCCCACAGCCGGGACCGCCGTCCGGTGCGGCCCCGGGATCCGGAGGGTCGCCGCCGGGCGCTGGCCGCCGCCACCCTGGAAGTGGTCGCCGAGGTCGGCATCGGGCGGACCACACACCGGGCGGTCGCCGCCCGCGCCGGTGTCCCGCTCGGGGCGACGACCTACTACTTTCCGACCCTGGTTGATCTGATCGTGGCCGGGCTGCGGCAGGCCCAGACGGACGTCGAGGCCGAGTTGCGCCGCTGGGCCGATCAGCTCGGCGACGGCACCGACCTGCCGGCCCGGCTCACCGGGCTGATCGGGGAGTACCTGGCCGACCGGGGCCGGGCGCTGACCGAGCTGGAGCTGTACCTGGCTGCAGCCCGCAGCCCCGAGCTGCGGCCACTGGCCCGCGCCTGGCGGGACCGTCTCTGCGAGATCCTGACGCCGCTGACCGGCGACCGCGCGGCGTACGCGGTCGCCGTCTTCGTCGACGGTGTCCTGCTGCAACACTTCGCCATCGGTGAGCCGCTGGACACCGCCGCCGTCGAATCGTCGATCGCCGCTCTGGTCAGGTCGGTTCAGCCGGCTGCTGCTCGTGGTCGTCGGGCTGCTGCTGGTCGGCCGGCTGCCCGTCCGGGGTGACGGCGGCCGGCCTGTCCGGGGTGACGGCGGCTGGCCGGTCGTCCGGCTCGGCGGCGATCATCGTGGTGGTGTCGTCGATCAGGTCGGCCAGGCCGGCCGGGCTGAGCCCTTCGTCGGTGACCAGGGCGACGACCAGCAGTGTCTGCGCGGTGATGGTCTCGGCGGTGGCGGGCAGGGTGTCGTGCTGGCCGAGGGCGGCGTACATCAGGGTCTCGGCCACGGTCGGGTCGATGGCGGTGCCGGCGGGGTCGAAGCGTTCCCGGACGCTGGCGACGAAGCGGATCACCGCGGCCGGTTCGCCGGGCCGGAACCGTCGGTCCACGGTGAGCACGAACAGCCCGCTGAGCAGGTCGAGGTACTCCTGCCACTGGTCGTCGTCGAAGCGGGCGAGTTGGCGTTCGTGTGCGCCGGTCTGCCCGGCGACCAGGTAGGTCAGGGCGGCGGTGGGTGCGCTGGTCACCGGCTCCTCCAGGTGCGGAAGGCGTCTTGCCAGATGTGGTGGCGGACGAGCTGCCAGAAGGTGCGGAACCTGACGTGGTGTCGGCCGGCGGCGACCAGCGACGCGGCGGTACGGGCGGCGAGGCCGCGTACCTCGGCGGGTGGCTGCCGCCCGGCGGGGTCGGCACCGTCGCCGGGCGGATCGCCGTCGTCGGTGTCGGCGGTGGCGGGTGGGTTACTGGTGAGCGGGCGTCGGGCGGCCAGCCGGCGCAGCCGCTGCTGCGGCGGGTCGTCGCCGTTGGCGAGGGCGTTGAAGTAGCGGTCGAGGGCGCCGGTGCCGACGCCGAGGCTGCCGCCGAGCTGGTCGAGACGGGCCAGGGCGGTGCGCAGCCGGGCGGCGGCGGCCTGGGCGTACGGGTCGTCGCTGCGG
>NZ_JBSWXD010000178.1:0-12240 GCF_056160425.1 Micromonospora sp. ABR4_055 | reverse complement strand
AGGAGGGTATAGGCGGTGGGGGAGGGGGGCGTGGGGGTGGTGGGGGGGGGGGGAGGGGTGGTGGGGCGGGTGGCAAGGGGGTGCCTTGGTTTTTTCTCCCCCCCCCCCCCCCCCCCCCCCCCCCACCGCCGTGTTGTGCCAAGCTCGGACCATGGACGACAGGACCTTGCTGGCCCGAATCCAGGAACTGGTCGACGAGGAGCACGAGCTGCGTGGCAGGTTCGCCGCCGGGCAGCTCTCCGCAGACGAGGAACACGCCCGACTGGGCGCGCTGGAAGAGGCGCTCGACCAGTGCTGGGACCTGCTGCGTCGCCGCCGGGCCGCCCGGGACGGCGGCGGCGACCCGGACGCCGTCCAGCCACGGCCCACCGGCGAGGTGGAGAGTTACCTGCAGTAGTGGCTGCGGCGAGGAGAACCGCAGGTCAGCCGGCCAGCACCGCGGCCACGGCCGGGATCACACCGGACGCTTCCCGGGTCGGCGCGTACCGCTCGTCCAGCCAGTTGCGGCCCCGGTGCAACCAGACGCTGGGCAGTCCGGCCGCGGCGGCTCCGCCGATGTCGGCCTCCGGGCTGTCACCCACCATCCAGGCGCCGCGTAGCCGCATCCGCACGCTCTGCGCGGCCAGTGCGAAGATCCTCGGGTTGGGTTTGCTGACCCCGGCGGCCTCCGAGATCACCCAGTCGGCCACGTACCGGTCCAGGCCGGTCCGGCGGATTTTCGCCTCCTGCTGGCGGGCCGTCCCGTTGGTGACTATCACCGGCACCCAGCCGGCGTCCCGTGCGATCGCCAACGAACAGGCCACCAGCGGATCCAGCCGGGTGTGCCGCACGACGCCGTCGTGCAGCTCCTCGACCAGGTCGACCGACGACGACCGGAGTCGATACCGCTCCCGGAGCGCGTCGGCCAGATCCCACCGGTCGGTCAGCCCGTCGGCATCGACGGAGACCAGCCAGTCGATGTCGTCTCGTGGGGCACCGACCGAGTCCAGGAATTCCTGACCCCACACGCGAAACGCCCCGGCCCGGTCGAGCAGGGTGTTGTCCAGATCCAGGAGCAGGAGTGGCACGGGCGCACCTTACGCGACACCGTATGGCGGGGAACAGTCCCAGAATGTAAACGAGTACCGGTAGCAAGCCGTACGTACGGCTTGCTACCGGTCTGCCCACCTGACACGATCACATCATGCCCCGGGTGAGCCAGATCCAGCTCGACGCACGCCGCCAGGAGATCCTCGCCGCCGCCCGGGTCTGCTTCGCCCGGCACGGGTACGAAGGTGCCACCGTCCGCCGGCTGGAGGAGGCCACCGGGCTGTCCCGGGGAGCGATCTTCCACCACTTCCGGGACAAGGACTCACTGTTCCTGGCGGTCGCCGAGGACGACGCGGCCGCGATGGTCGAGACGGTGGCCCGCAACGGCCTGGTCCAGGTGATGCGCGACCTGCTCACCCGGGCAGACTCCCCGGACACCGCCGGCTGGCTGGGCAGCCAGCTCGAGGTGTCCCGGCGGCTGCGTACCGACCCGGACTTCGCCCGGCGCTGGGCCGCCCGGTCCGCCGCGATCGCCGAGGCGACCCGGGAGCGGCTCGGCCGCCAACGCGATGCCGGCGTGCTGCGCGACGACGTACCGATCGACGTCCTGGCGCGGTTCCTGGAACTGGCCTACGACGGGCTGGTGCTGCAGCTGGCAATGGGGCGGCCTGGCAGCGACCTCGGCGCCGTCCTCGACATCGTCGAGGAGGCGGTACGTCGACCTCCGCCACGCTGACCGGTGGCACGGCTGTCCCACAATAGGGACCACCGTCAGCGCGGGAGCGTCGGTGACCCGACGCCCGCCCAGCGACCAGGAGACCCTATGACGCCCGGTGACACTTGGGGCATCCCCGGCCCCACCTTCCTCGTCGTCTTCGGACTGACCGCGCTGGTGCTCCTCGTCGCCAACCTCGGCTACCGGCGGATCGCGCTCTCCGGGCACGACGGCCGCACCGGATCACTCGGCGGCGCCGAGGTCGCGTACCTCAACGGCGGGGGCCGGTTGGCTGTGTACGCCAGCCTGGCGGCGTTGCGCTCGGCGGGCAGCGTCGACGTCGGCAGCCGCGGTACGTTGCGGGCGGCCGGTCCACTGCCGGCCGGTGCCGGGCAGCTCGACCAGGCGGTCCACCACGCCGCGCAGCGCCAGGTACGGGTCCGCGACCTGCAGACCGATCAGTGGGTCGTCGACGCGCTGCATCGAATGCGCGACGGCCTGGTCTCTGCCGGGTTGGCCATCGGTGACGGCCAACGCCGTACCGCCTGGCTGCTCGCCGGCACGGTCGGGATCCTCGCCGCCGTCGGTGTGCTGCGGGTGTTCGCCGGCGCCGCGAACAACCGGCCGGTCGGCTACCTGGTGCTGATGCTCGCGGTCACCGTACCGGTGGCGATGGTGCTGTTCTTCTCGGTGCCGCGCCGTACCCGGGCCGCGAATCGCCTCCTCACCAAACTGCGCAGCCAGTACCGTCACCTCTCGCCGACCTTGCGGCCGGCCCCCGCGACGTACGGTGTCGCCGGCGCTGCGATGGGGGTCGGCGTTTTCGGAGCGGCGTCCTTGTGGGCCATGGACCCGGCGTTTGCGGGGACCGCGGAGATCCAGCGGGTGAGCTCCGGCACCGGGTCCTCCGGTTGGGGCGGTGACAGCGGCGGGGGTGGCGGTGACGGAGGAGGCGGCGGCTGCGGTGGCGGCTGCGGCGGATGAGCCTGATGTCCGTCACCGCCTGGCCGCCCAACCCCGACGGTGGGCTCGGGGTCGGCATCGGCTGGCGGCCGGAGATCTCCGGCTTCGTCGATGGATTGCCCGGATTGCGCTTCTGCGAGGTGATCGCCGAGTCGGTCGACCCCGGCCGGCCACTGGACGACGGGCTTCGCCGGCTCCGTGAGCGTGGGGTGACCGTCGTGCCGCACGGCGTACGGCTGTCCCTTGGCAGTGCCGAGCCGGTCGAGCAGGACCGGGTCGATCGGCTCGCGGGCGTCGCCGAGCTGCTTGGCGCGCCCCTGGTCAGCGAACACATCGCTTTCGTCCGGGCCGGCGGGGTCGAGGCCGGGCATCTGCTGCCGCTGCCCCGCACCTGGGCGGCGGTCGACACGGTCGTCGGCAACGTCCGGCGGGTGTCCGCCGAGCTGCCGGTGCCGATCGCGCTCGAACCAATCGCCGCAGTGTTCGACTGGCCCGACGACGAGCTCGACGAGGCCGACTTCGTCAGTGAGGTCATCGAACGCTCCGGCGCGCTGCTGCTGTTGGACGTCGCGAACGTTTACGCCAACGCCCGCAACCGGGGCGACGACCCGGTCGCCCTGCTCGACCGGCTGCCGCTGGAACGCATCGCGTACCTGCACGTCGCTGGCGGTGCCGCCGACCGGGACGGGATCTACCACGACACGCACACCGACCCGGTCCCAACCGAGGTGCTGCAGCTGCTCACCGACCTGTGCGCCCGGCGGCGGCCACCAGCGGTGCTACTGGAGCGGGACGGACGCTATCCACCGGCCGAGGTGCTGCGCGCCGAACTGGACACGATCTCGGCGACAGCCGGTCTGGACCGGGTCACGTGACCGGCCAGGCATCGTCCGACGACGCTCCCGACCCCCGTACCGGGCTTGCCGCCACCCGACGGGCAGAGCTCGCCGCCGCCCAACGTGCGCTGGTCGCGTCGCTCGTCGACGACACCGATCCGCCGCCCGGCTTCGACCCGTACCGGCTGTCGGTCGCCCGTACCGCGCTGCTGCGCAAGCGGGCCGGTGAGGTGGCCCGGCACTGGCCGTTGCTGGCCGCCTCGCTGGGTGACGCCTGGCCGGCCGTGTTCGTCCGCTGGGCTACGGGCCGGCGGTCGGCGGGTGGGTTGCGCGACGGCTGGGACTTCGTCCGGGCGCTGGCCGCCAGCGACCGTCTGCCGGGCCTGGC
This sequence comes from Micromonospora sp. ABR4_055, assembly GCF_056160425.1. Taxonomy (NCBI): domain Bacteria; kingdom Bacillati; phylum Actinomycetota; class Actinomycetes; order Micromonosporales; family Micromonosporaceae; genus Micromonospora; species Micromonospora sp. ABR4_055. Next base: position 8,309 of record NZ_JBSWXD010000178.1, on the reverse strand, counting down.
CGTGGCGGAGCTCGCCGGCCGGGAGGCCGGCTGGTGCTACGACGGGTCGTCAGCTCCCCGCCGACGCCGTCTCCCGGCGGTACGACGGCTGCCCGGCGGGTGGACGGTCCAGGTCGCCGGCCGGGTCCGGACGTTCGGCCTCCGCCGGTAGCCGGCCCGGTCGTCCGCCGGGGTCACGACCGGCGGCTTCACGGCATGCGGCAGGATCGTGGGCATGGACCTCGGCCTCGAAAACCGGGTGTACGTGCTCACCGGCGCGTCCCGTGGACTCGGCTACGCCACCGCCGCCTGTCTGGTCGCCGACGGAGCACGGGTGGTGCTCGCCGCCCGGGACGCCGCCGGGCTGACGGCGGCGGCACACCGCCTCGGCGGCCCGCGGCAGGCGATCGCGGTCAGCGCCGACCTGGCCGAGCCGGACTGCGCGGCACGCCTGGTCGCGACGGCCCAGGAGCACTTCGGCCGGATCGACGGCGCGTTGATCTCGGTCGGCGGGCCGAAACCCGGTCCCAGCCACGCGGTCAGCGACGAACAGTGGCGGGCGGCCTTCGACACCGTGTTCGTCGGCACGGTACGGGCGGTACGGGCCGTCGCCGACGCGCTACCCGCCGGCGGTGCGGTCGCCGTGGTGCTGTCGACGTCGGCCCGGATGCCACTGCCCGGCCTGGGCATCTCCAACGGGCTGCGGCCCGGTCTCGCGGCGGTCGCCAAGGAGCTCGCCGACGGCTACGCCGGCCGGGGCGTCCGGGTGGTCAGCCTGCTGCCGGGCCGGATCATGACCGACCGCAACGTGGAGCTCTTCGCCGCGAGCGACGATCCCCAGCAGGCCCGGGCCGAGGCGGAAGCGGACATCCCACTCGGTCGGCTGGGCGAGCCGGAGGAGTTCGGGCGGGTGGCGGCGTTCGTGCTGTCCCCGGCCGCGAGCTATCTGACCGGAATCACGCTGCCCGTCGACGGCGGCGCGCTGCCCTGCCCCTGAACGGCTTTTCGGCGTGTCCACCGACCGGGCCACGATGGCGCAGCTGCTGGCCGACGCTGTCGGCCGTACCCTGCCCGACGTCGTCGGACCCGATCTCGACGTGCTGTTCTGCGGAATCAATCCGAGCCTGTACTCCGCTGCCGTCGGCCACCACTTCGCCCGCCCGGGCAACCGGTTCTGGCCGACGCTGCACCGGTCCGGTTTCACGCCCCGGCGGCTCGACCCCAGCGAAGATCATCTGCTGCCCGGGTTCGGGCTGGGCGTGACGAACCTGGTCGCCAGGGCGACGGCGCGGGCCGACGAACTCACGCCGCCGGAGCTGGTCGCCGGAGGCGCGCGGCTCGTCCGGCTGGCCGCCGCGTGCCGACCCCGGTGGATCGCCGTGGTCGGGGTGACCGCCTACCGGCTGGCGTTCGACCAGCCACGGGCGGTCGTCGGACCCCGGCCCGAGGACCTCGGCGGCGCGAGGCTCTGGGTGCTGCCCAACCCGAGCGGGCTCAATGCCCACTACCAGCTCGACCGGCTCGTCGCCGAGTTCGACCGGCTACGGCAGGCGGTGACGGCCGGACCGCCGCAATAGGCGGTTACTGGTGGCGGGCCAACCGCTCGCGGATCAGCTGACCGAACAGGCCGGCAGGTTGTCCGCAGTCGAGGCACTGAAGACCTTCGTCGAGACGTGGCCCCCCGCACTGGGCGCACCGGCCCCGGTCGCGCGGATCGTGGTACGACCGCAGGGCGGCGCAGAGCGCCGCAGCCACCGAGTCGGTCAGTACGACAGGGTCGGCGTCGCCGACGCGAACCGCCACGCCAGCCGACCGGGCCGGTGCCAGATCGAGCGCGGCCAGCCGCGCAGCGAACTCGCGCAGTGCCGCCGCGACCGCAGCCTCCGGTTCCATCGGCCCAGCGTAGTCGACGGCGGACCGCTATCCGGCGGCGGTGCCCGACGGCGGGGGCAGGTCCTGTTCGGCCGGAAATGCCCGACCCGACCCGGCAGTCACCGGATCCAGCCCGGTGTCGTCGAGGTACGGGGTCGGCGAGTCGGCCATCGCGAACTGGGTTCGGTACAGCTCGGCGTACAGCCCACCGGCGGCGATCAGCTCGGCGTGTCGACCGCGCTCCACGATCCGGCCCTCGTCGAGGACGAGGATCTGGTCCGCGTCGCGCACCGTCGACAGCCGGTGCGCGATGACCAGTGCGGTACGGCCGGTGAGCGCGACCGACAGGGCGCGCTGCACCGCCGCCTCGGACTCCGAGTCGAGGTGGGCGGTGGCCTCGTCGAGGATGACGATCGACGGTGCCTTGAGCAGCAGCCGGGCGATGGCAATCCGCTGTTTCTCGCCGCCGGAGAAGCGGTAGCCGCGCTCACCGACCACCGTGTCCAGCCCGTCCGGCAGGGCCCGGACCAGCCCGTCGACCTGCGCGCCGCGCAGCGCCGCCCACATCTGGTCGTCGGTGGCGTCCGGCCTGGCGTACCGCAGGTTCTCCGCGATCGTCTCGTGGAACAGGTGGGAGTCCTGGGTGACCACCCCGATGGTGTCGCGCAGCGAGTCGAGTGTCGCGTCACGCACGTCCACCCCACCCACCCGGATCTCGCCGTCGCTCACGTCGTACACCCGGGAGACCAGCATGGCGGTGGTGCTCTTGCCGGCGCCGGACGGGCCGACCAGGGCGACCAGCTGCCCCGGCTCCACGGTGAACGACACCCCGCGCAGCACCGGCTCGGAGACCGTGCGGTCGAGCGTCGCGACGTCCTCCAGCGAGGCCAGCGAGATCTCGGCGGCGCTGGGGTACCGGAACCGGACGTCGCGGAACTCCAGTCGGCTCGAGCCGGGCGGCACGACGACGGCGTCCGGGCGCTCGGCGATCGACGGGGCGAGGTCGAGCACCTCGAACACCCGGTCGAAGGAGACCAGCGCGCTCATCACGTCGACCCGCACGTTGCTCAACGCGGTCAGCGGCCCGTAGAGGCGGGTGAGCAGCAGGGCCAGGGTCACCACGGTGCCGGCGCTGACCGCGCCGGTGACCGCCAGCCAGCCGCCGAGTCCGTAGGTGAGCGCCTGGGCGAGCGAGGCGACCAGCAGCATCGCCACGAAGAAGGTACGCGAGTACATCGCCGACTGGATGCCGATCTCCCGGACCCGGTCGGCCCGCTCGGCGAACCGGCGTGCCTCGACCTCGGGCTGGCCGAAGAGCTTGACCAGTAGCGCGCCGGCGACCCCGAACCGCTCGGTCATCGTGGCGTTCATCTTGGCGTCGAGGTCGTACGACTCCCGGGTGATCTCCGCGAGCCGCTTGCCGACCCGGCGGGCCGGCACGATGAAGATCGGCAGCAGCACCAGGGACAGCGCGGTGATCTGCCAGGACAGGGTGAACATCACCGCGGCGGTGAGCACCAGTTGGATGACATTGCTGACCACACCGGACAGCGTCGAGGTGAAGGCCCGCTGGGCGCCGATCACGTCGTTGTTGAGCCGGCTGACCAGCGCACCGGTCTGGGTCCGGGTGAAGAACTGCAACGGCATCCGCTGCACGTGGTCGAAGACCCGGGTCCGCAGGTCCAGGATGATGCCCTCACCGATCCGGGCGGCGTACCAGCGTTGGGCCAGGGAGAGCAGCGCGTCCACCACGGCGAGACCGGCGATCAGCAGGGCCAGCCGGACCACGGTCGCGCCGGCGTCGGCGCGACCGGCGGTGATCGTGTTCACCACGTCGCCGGCGAGGACCGGGGTGGCGACCCCGATGCCGGCCGCCAGCACGACGGTTACCAGGAAGACGCTGATGTCCCGCCGGTACGGGTGGGCGAAGGCGACGATCCGCCGGGTGGTGCCCCGGCTGACCCGGTGGGAACGTAGCTGGTCGCCGTCGCGCATCGAACGCAGCATGCCCCAGCCGGCCCCCATGCCACCCATCCCACCGGATCCAGCCATCGGCACCCGCCACCTTCGTCTCGCCACCGTCGCGGGTACCAGTGTCCCGGACGCCTACGACAACAGTTCAGGTAACTGGTGTCTTCCCGTTGAGGCCTTACTGCCCGACCCGGCGGCTACTCGCCGGCTCCGGTCAGGTCCCGGATCCGTCGGGTCTGCGCCTCCCGCTCGGCGCGCAGCTGGGCGGCGGGGGTGCGGTCGGTGGCTCCGGTGAGCAGGGCCTTGATCTCGACGACCGCGTCGCGGGGCCCGGCCAGCACGGCCGCGACCAGGTCGGCGACGGCCGGGGCCAGCTCCGTCGCGGGCACCACCAGGTTGGCCAGCCCGAGCCGATCGGCCTCGGCCGCGTCGAGCCAGCGACCGGTGACGCAGATCTCCAGGGCCCTGGCGTAGCCGACCAGGTCGACGAGTCGCCGGGTGCCACCGAGGTCCGGCACCAGGCCGAGGGTCACCTCGGCCATCCGCAGCCGGGCGTCGTCGGCCAGGACGCGCAGGTCGCAGCCGAGGGCAAGCTGGAATCCGGCGCCTACGGCCGGCCCGTGCACGGCGGCGACGCTGATCACGTCGGGGCGGGCCAGCCAGGTGAAGGCCTCCTGGTACTCGGCGATCCGGGCGGCGCACTCGTCCGGCGACAGGGCGGCCAACGGCGGCGGGGTCGGATCGTCACCAGGCGGACCGTCACCAGGCGAGTCGGCTCGCGGATGGTCGGTCGCGGCGAGATCCGCATCGGTGCCACCCGCAGCGCTGGGATCGAGCAGTGCCTGGATCGCGCCCCGGTCGAGGCCGGCGGAGAAGGCCCGACCGGCGCCGCGGACCACCACGACGCGAACGTCGCCGCGCAGCTCCCGGCCGATGCCGCGCAGCGCCCGCCACATCTGCGGGGTTTGAGCGTTGAGCACGTCGGGCCGGTCCAACGTCACTGTCGCGACCGGCCCGTCGTAGTCGAGTCGTACGCCACCGGACACGGTCAACGAGGGCCTTGACCGTGACAGCGGGGTACGGGGCGCAACTGGATCGTCACCCCTTCTTGCGACGCCGAGCGCCGCCACGCTGGCGCAGTTGCACGCCGGACTCGGTGAGCACCCGGTGGACGAACCCGTACGAGCGGCCGGTGGAGGCCGCAAGGGCGCGGATGCTCTCGCCGGATGTGTACCGCTTGACCAGGTCCTTGGCCAGGGTCTGACGCTCGGCTCCGACGATCCGGCGACCCTTCTCGGTGGTGGCGGCTGTGCCGGTGGCTGCCATGCTGATTCCTCACGTCCCAGACTGTGCGGTTCGATGCGGTCCCACCTATTAGACCGTCTCCAACGATCATGCGCCAGATATCAACTGTTCGCCAACCGACACGCACAGCCCTGTCAGTTACCCGATACGGCGCCACCGAGGAATCCCACCGGCATGCCGGCAGCCCTTCGTCAGCCCCACCCGGTGCGCCTTGTTCATACAATTCACGCTATCCGATAATGACGTTCACCGATGAAGCATCGCCCCGGGCCGGGCTGCCGGACGGACCGCGCCCTCATGCAAGTTCCACGAGTTCGAGCAGGTCGTCGCTCCACGCGTCCTCATCACCGTCGGGCAGGAGAATCGCCCGGTCTGGTTTGAGAGCCAGCACCGCACCCGGATCATGGGTCACCAGGACGATGGCGCCGGGATACCGGGCGATGGCATCGAGAACCTGTTCACGACTGACCGGATCCAGGTTGTTGGTCGGCTCGTCGAGCAGCAATACGTTCGCCCCCGAACAGACCAGCGTGGCCAACGCGAGCCGGGTCTTCTCCCCACCGGAGAGCACCCCGGCCGGCTTGTTCACGTCCTCACCGCTGAACAGGAACGCACCGAGAATCTTTCGCAGGTCGGTATCCGCCTGGTCGATCGCCGCACTGCGCATGTGGTCGAGCACCGAACGCTCGACGTCCAGGGTCTCGTGCTCCTGCGCGTAGTAGCCGATCCGCAGCCCGTGCCCGGGCCGCACCGCACCGGAATCCGGCTCGACCAGGCCACCGAGAATCCGCAGCAACGTCGTCTTGCCGGCACCGTTCAGCCCGAGGATCGCCACCCGGGAGCCACGGTCGACCGCCACGTCGACCCCGGAGAAGATCTCCAACGATCCGTACGACTTCGACAGCCCTGCCGCCGTCAACGGCGTCTTGCCGCACGGGGCCGGGCTGGGGAACCGGACCTTGGCCACCTTGTCGGCAACCCGCTCGTCCTCCAGACCGGCGAGCAGTTTCTCCGCTCGCCGGGCCATGTTCTGCGCAGCCACCGTCTTGGTGGCCTTGGCCCGCATCTTGTCGGCCTGGGCGAGCAGCGCACCGGCCTTCTTCTCGGCGTTCGCTCGTTCCCGGCGGCGGCGCCGCTCGTCGGTCTCCCGCTGCTGCTGGTACGCCGCCCAGCCGACGTTGTAGACGTCCACCACCGAGCGGGTGGCGTCGAGGAACCAGACCTTGTTGACCACCGCGTCCAGCAGGTCCACGTCGTGGCTGATCACCACCAGCCCGCCCTTGTGCCCGGCGAGGAAGCCACGCAGCCAGGTGATCGAGTCGGCGTCCAGGTGGTTGGTCGGCTCGTCGAGCAGCAGGATGCCGCCGCCGTTCTCGGCCGCGTCCCGGAACAGGATCCTGGCCAGCTCGATACGGCGGCGCTGACCGCCGGAGAGCGTCCCGATCGGCTGGCCCAGCACCCGGTCCGGCAGACCCAGGTTGGCGCAGATCCTGGCTGCCTCCGCCTCGGCGGCGTACCCGCCGAGGGAGGCGAACTGGTCCTCCAGCGTGCCGTAGCGACGGACCAGGCGCTCGTCGGTGCCGCCCTGCGCCAACTGCTGCTCGACTTCGTTCATCTGGGACATCAGCCGGTCCAGGCCGCGGGCCGACAGCACCCGGTCGCGAGCGGTCACGTTCAGGTCGCCGGTACGCGGATCCTGCGGAAGATATCCGACCGCGCTGCGCCGGTCGATCTGTCCGGTGTACGGCAGGCCCTCGCCGGCCAGCACCTTGAGGGTGGTGGTCTTGCCGGCACCGTTGCGGCCGACCAGGCCGATGCGGTCGCCGGGCTGCACCCGCAGGGTGGTGTCGGACAGCAGGATCCGCGAGCCCGCACGCAGTTCCAGGCCGGTAGCGGTGATCATTGGTAGCTCACTCCTGAGATCGGAAGCTGACTCGCGGACACGACAAAACGCCGACCGGACGTCCTGTCCGTCGGCGTGGGGCGGTTCAGCCTTCGCAGAGCAGCACGGCCCCATACTACCGGCGGCCGGCACCGCCACCCAGCCGGTTACCGGAGCCAAGATCGTCGACGGTGGTGGGTGAGTACGACGGCATCCGGTGATCCATCCACGACGGTGTCGCGGGACGCCGGCTGGCCAAGCGGTATGCGGCGCACCGCCGGCCCGGTGGACCGGCCTGACCGAATCGGGGAACTTGTCCGCCGACGGGGTGATGCACCACGCCGACCAGGGATGTTAGGCACATCAGGCGCGCGTAACGATCACTTGACTCCCTGGAGACGACACTCATGCTGCCCGGTGGGATGATGCCCATGACCCAGCTGATCGCGATGGTCCGCAGCACTTCGCCGCGACAGGCTGTCGGGCTGCTGGCAGCCATGCCGGCCGACCGCATCCCGGTGGCAGTTGCCGAGCTGACGACCACCGACCTGGTCCGGCTGCTACCGGCCGCCGGCGACGATCTGCGGTCCCGGTTGATCGGTCTGCTCAGCACCGATCAGGTGGCCGACCTGGCCCGAGCCATGCCGACCGCCGAGGCGGTGGCCATGCTCAATCGGCTTCCGGCCGAGCAGGTGCACGCGGTCGCCGACCGGCTGCCGCAACCCACCGTCGCTGCCCTGCTCACCGCGATGCCTGCGGACCGGCAGACCGACCTGCTGTCGGTGATGCGTCCGCAACAGGCGCATGCGGCCTGGGCCGGTACCTACCAACGGGAGGTGGCCGAGGCGCTCGCCCGGGCCAATGCCGAGGTGAGCATCCCGGCGAACGCCCCACCCGGAATCGTGCTGGTCCAGATCTTCGGCTGGCAGATCACCGTGGCCGCCCGCCGTGACGACGACGGACGGGTGGCGGTACGCGACGCCGAGGACGCGGCGTACCGCATGCGCGCCAACGCGGCGCTCGCGGTGACCGACTACCAGCCGGCCACCGACGTGCTGGACTACTGCGACGAGGCCCGCCGGCAGGGGCGCCCGATCAGCGCGGTCAGCTGGGTCGACGACCGGCACGACGGTTTCCTCAAACGGGCCCTGGTCAGTCTGGTGCACTGACCCGCCGAGCGCCACCAGACAGGACGGGAAAACGGGGGAGGGGAGGGGGGGATCAGAAAATGGAGGCGAAAAGCCCAAAACGGTCCCGGCACCCAGCAGTGGGCCTCGTGGTACACACCGGCAGGACCCAA
>NZ_JBSWXD010000177.1:0-12390 GCF_056160425.1 Micromonospora sp. ABR4_055 | reverse complement strand
GGCCCGGCGGGCCCGGTACGGCCGGGCCGCGCGGGCCGCGGTCGCCGGCCGCACCTGGGCGGCGATCGGCGACGAGTTGATCGAGCACTACCGCGCCGTGCTGGACGCACCCGGCGTCGTGGCCCGCCTGCCGGTCGCCGCCTGACCGGTCCGGTGTGACCCGGACGGGGCCCGCGGCGGCGCGGCACATAGGCTCTGCGCATGGCACGACCCGACGGACGCACCCACGCTCAGCTACGACCGGTGACCCTGACCCGCAACTGGAGCATGCACCCGGAAGGGTCGGTGCTGGTCGAGTTCGGGCAGACCAAGGTGCTCTGCACCGCGAGCGTCACCGAGGGGGTGCCCCGCTGGCGGAAGGGCTCCGGACTGGGCTGGGTGACAGCCGAGTACGCCATGCTGCCGCGCGCGACCACCACGCGGTCGGACCGCGAGAGCGTCAAGGGCCGGCTGGGCGGCCGGACCCACGAGATCTCCCGGCTGATCGGCCGCAGCCTGCGCGCCGCCGTCGACCTGAAGGCGCTCGGGGAGAACTCGATCGTGCTGGACTGCGACGTGCTGCAGGCCGACGGCGGAACCCGGACCGCCGCGATCACCGGCGGCTACGTCGCGCTGAACGACGCGGTCAACTGGCTGGCCGACCGCAAGGCGCTCAGCGGCAAGCCGGACCGGGTGATGCGGCGCTCGATCGCGGCGGTCAGCGTCGGCGTGATAGACGGCGAGCCGCGGCTGGACCTGTGCTACCTGGAGGACGTCGCGGCCGACGTGGACATGAACGTGGTCTGCACCGGCGACGGGGACTTCGTCGAGGTGCAGGGCACCGGCGAGGCGGCGGTGTTCGGCCGGGACCAGCTCGACGCCATGCTCGACCTGGCGGTCGCCGGCTGCGCCGAGCTGACCGCCGCGCAGCGTAAGGTGCTGGACCGGTGAGCGCGGCACCGGCCGGGCGTACCCGGCTGCTGCTCGCCACCCGCAACGGCAAGAAGCTGGCCGAGCTGCAGCGGATCCTGGACACCTCGCTCGGCGCCCACCGGGTCGAACTGGTCGGGCTGGCCGACCTGGAGGCCTACCCGGAGGTGCCCGAGTCCGGCCTCACCTTCGGTGAGAACGCACTGCTCAAAGCCAGGGAAGGATGCCGGTACACCGGGTTACCGACAGTCGCCGACGACTCCGGTCTGGCCGTCGACGCGCTGGGCGGGACGCCCGGAGTGTTCAGCGCCCGGTGGTCCGGCCGGCACGGCGACGACCTCGCCAACCTGAATCTGGTGCTGGCTCAGCTCGCCGACGTGCCGGACGAGCACCGGGCGGCGTCGTTCGTCTGCGCGGCGGCTCTGGTGCTGCCCGGCGGCAAGGAACACCTGGTCGAGGGACGCCAGTCCGGCCGGCTGTTGCGCGCCGGTCGCGGCGACGGCGGCTTCGGTTACGACCCGATCTTCCTCGGTGACGGCCAGGAACGGACGAACGCCGAGCTCAGCCCGGCTGAGAAGGACGCGATCAGCCATCGTGGCAAGGCATTTCGGTTGATGGCGAAGGTCGTCGCGAAGACCCTCGGATGACGCCGGTAAATTAATTAGTGCTTAGATCTCCGGTTACTCGGCGTATATCTGAGCTCACCCCCGTTAGGCTCGCGCGGCAAGCTCGTGCCACAGGGGGGCTGTTTTCTTGAGTAGACACAGATTGAGCGATGCCATCGCGCGTACCGGGTCCGGCCGTCGCCGGTTGATCGTCGGCGGCGTCAGCGCCGCGCTGCTGGCCGGCATGGTGGTCACCGCCCTGCCGTTGCTCGCCGACGACGAGGTCACCGTGTCGGCCACCGCCGACACCACCGCTACCGACGTGCCGCAGGACGGTGACAACGGGGCGAAGAGCACATTGGCCACCTGTCCCGCGCTCTGCGAGCGCAACCCGCGGGGGGCCCGGGACGCGATCGTCGAGTTCACCGTCGACCAACTGCCGAAGACCGTTCGCAATCTGCGGGTCCGTCTGCAGCTGTACTCCTGGCAGGACCTGGACGCGCGGGTCACCGCGTACCGGACCGCAGTTGACGCCCGTCAGCCGCGGCCGTCGCTGGCCGGGGCGGACGGGGTCGCCCGTACCGTCGACCGGGCGCTCGCGACGCTGCCGACGGTCCGCAAGGGCTACAACGAGTGGGACGTGTCCGCGCAGGTCGCCGGCAACGGCACCTACACGTTCGCGCTGCGCCAGACCGGGCTGAACCAACGCGTCTACTGGCCGTCGGTCGAGTACCGCGACCAGTCGATCCGGCCCCGCCTGATGATCAGCTACGAGCCGGCGGCGGAAGCGCCCAGCAGCCCGCCACCGGCCGCGGCACCCACCCCGTCCGCGCCGCCTAGCGCGCCGGTGCCGACCACGGCTGCCCCGTCGGCGTCCGCGTCGGCGTCCGCGTCGCCGACCGTCGCGCCCAGCGCGTCGGCCAGCCCGCCGGCCCCCGGCGCCGGCTGCGGCTCGGTTTCGGACCTGCTGGTGCCCGCCTGCGGTGCCTGGTGGGGGATGTACTCGCCAACCAGCGCCGCGAAGGGCTGGAACCATGGGGGTGCGGTCGCCGAGGTGGAGACTCAGGTCGGGCGCAAGTTCGACATCGTGCACCGCTATCACGACTTCTCGAACGCCGGCAGCAACGGGGCGTTCCCCGACAAGTTCGAGCAGGAGCAGATGCGTGGCGGCCGGCTCATGTTCTTCGCCTGGGAGTCCCGAATCTTCTCCTCCGGCACCACGTTGAGCTGGCGGGATGTCTACAGCGGCCGGTACGACTCGGTGATCGACGACGTGGCCGGCCGGATCAAGGCGATCGGGGTGCCGGTGTTCATGGGCTTCGACCACGAGCCGGAGGACGAGCCGGTGAAGGGCAGCGACGCCGACTTCGTCCGGGCCTGGCGGCACGTGCACCAACGCTTCGCGAAGGCCGGCGCGGACAACGCGGTGTGGGTGTGGGTGATGATGGGCTGGTCGGGGCATTACGACCGGTACGCCGGCCTCTACCCGGGCGATGCCTATGTGGACTGGGTCGGCTATGACCCGTACAACTTCTACGCCTGCAACGGCGGCAAGACCTGGAAGGATCCGCACACCACGGTCGGCGGGTTCTACCGCTGGCTGGACGAGCACCGCATCGGAGTGGGCAAACCCCGGATGCTGGCCGAGTTCGGCAGCAACTTCCACCCGGACGACCCGGCGGCCAAGCAGCGGTGGTTCGAGCAGTTCCCGGCGGCGATCAAGGCGCATCCGAAGATCAAGGCGGTGATCTACTTCAACTCCGCCGGATCGACGACCACATCGGCCACCTGCAACATGACGATGAACCACAACCCGTCCGCGCTGGCCGGATTCACCAAGGCCGGCAAGGACTCCTACTTCCGGCAGCCGCTGCCGGGTCGGAGCTGACCTGGTAGGACGCTCAGCGATCCTGGTAGAAACCCGATTGGTCGCCGTCCGATCGGTGGATGTCTGACCCGGCTGGGGTTGGCGCACGCTGTCTGAGACAATTTCCCATCTGGAGGGAAGCGTGAACCAATCCCAGCCTGGCTGGCGTCTGTCCAGCGGCCGTCGTCCGTGGGCGTTGTCCCTGGTCGCGACCGCCGCAGTGCTAACACTGATCATCGATGCGACGGCTGCGGGCGCCGCCGTCGTCCCCACCCCGGCTCCGGCCGCTCTGGTCTCGACCAATCCGGCGGACCACACTCCACACGCCCGCAACGGTGAGACCCGGGCGTTCGCCGAGATCGGCGGCGTGATCTTCGTCGGTGGCACCTTCACCGAGGTCCGGCCGACCAGCTCGGCGACCTGGGAGGCCCGGCCGTACCTGTTCGCCTACCAGCGGTCCACCGGCGCGCTGGTCGCCGGGTTCCAGCCCGACCTGGACGGTGCGGTGAACACCCTCGAGGTCACTCCGGCCGGTGAGCTGATCGTCGGCGGGGTCTTCCGCAACGTCAACGGTGAGTCCCGCCGCAACCTGGTCGCCCTCGACCCGGCGACCGGTACCACGGTGCCGTCCTGGGAGGGCCGCTCCGACGGTGGCGTCGTCCGCGACATGGAGGTCAGCGGCGACTGGCTCTACATCGGCGGTGCGTTCAACTGGGTCAACGGCACCCAGCACGCCGGGCTCGCTCGGCTGGACGTGGATACCGGCGCGATCGATCCGACCTTCGACGTCGACATCGCGGTGGGCCGGCACGACGTGCCGCCGTACGTGTGGACGCTCGACGTCGCACCCGACGGCGACACGCTGGTCTTCGGCGGCAACTTCCGAGAGGTCGAAGGACTGACCCGGGAGCAGATCGCGATGGTCGACCTGACCGGTACCCCGACCCTGGTCGACTGGGACAGCAACCACCGGTTCGCCCCGAGCTGCTCCTGGCGTACCTTCACCCACTACGTGCAGGACATCAGCTTCGGCGACGACAGCAGCTACTTCGTCGTCGGTACCAACGGGGGAGCGGGCTGGCCGACCGCGTACTGCGACGTGCTGGCCCGCTACGAGACCGCCACGCGGGGCAGCGGCCTCGACGCCACCTGGCTCAACTTCACCGGCAACGACACAATCACCTCGGTGGTGGTCCGCGACGGCATCGCCTACACCGGCGGGCATTTCCGCTGGCTGAACAACCCGAACCGCAGCGACAACGCCGGTGACGGCGCGATCGACCGGCTCGGCATCGGCGCGGTGACCGTGGCGACCGGGATGCCCGTCAACTGGAACCCGCGGCGCAGCGGCGGATCGGCGCTGCCGTCCGGCGCGAGCAGCTGGGGTTCTGCGGTGCCGGTGCTCTGGTTCGGCTCGGACGGCCTCTACTTCGGCCACAACTCCGACGGCATGGGCAACGAGTACCACGGCCGGCTGGGGATGTTCCCCGACGCGGGTGGACGGACCGTCGTGCCGCGCAACCCGCCGACCGGCGGCACCGGCTACCTCTACCTGCCGGCCGCCAACGGCGACCTGGCCAAGGTGCCGTTTGACGGCGCAACGCTTGGCACAGCGACCGTCACCAACCAGCCGAACCTGGTCGACGCGGGCGCGGTGTGGCGAGTGCACGACCGGATCTACTGGGCCCGCCCGGTCGCCGGTACCGACACCGGCAGTCGGCTGGACATCTCGATGTTCAACGGCAGCAGCGTCGGCGGTCCGTGGGAGAGCTCAGGCTACAACTCCTGGTTTGATGCGTTGTCGCTGAACGCCGCGTTCTACCTGGACGGCCGGCTCTACTACACCCGCTCCGGCAGCGGCAACAACCAGCTGTTCTACCGGTACTTCGAACTCGACGGCAACTACCTCGGCGCCACCGAGTTCACCGTACCGACTGATGGCGTCACCTGGAGCTCGGTCCGTGGCATGGCCTGGGTGGCCGGCGCCATCGTGTTCGGTTCGTCCGACGGGCGACTGCGGTCGGTGCCGTTCGACCCGACCGCCGACGTCGCGGTGGCCGGCACCTCGGTGACCGTGCTGGCCGAGCCCGACCCGGCGTTCGACTGGACCAACCGGTCGATGTTCTTCGCGGTGGAGTGACCGGGCGGCATAGCGCCCCCGGTAAGCGAGGTGGGTCGGCGGCAGCATCCCTGCTGCCGGCCCACCGGCCATTTGTAGGGTGAGGCATCGTTGCACAGGGGAGGCGGACCGGTGGGGTCGAGCACACGTCGGCATGGCGCGTTGCTGCGGGTGTTGTTCGCCGTAAAGCGGGCCTACTACCAGCTGCGCTATCCCCGGCTGCGGCTCGGCCGGGACGTCGAGATCCGGGGCCGGGTCCGGCTGCGCCGAGGGGTACGGGTGACGATCGGCGACCGGACCCGACTCAACAAGCTGGTCCGCTTCGCCGGCACGGGTGAGGTCACAGTCGGTGCCGACTGCCTGCTCAACGCCACCTGGATCGGCAGTTGGACCACCGTCGAGGTCGGCGACCGCTGTCTGTTGTCCGACTGCGAACTGATGGACAACGATTTCCACAATCTTCCGCCGCAGCTGCGGCACGCGCCGCCCGGCCCGGCGACCCGGGCACCGGTTGTCGTCGGGGACAACGTCTGGATCGGGGCGCACGTCCTGGTGATGAAGGGCGTCCGGATCGGCCACGACAGCGTCGTCGGCGCCGGCACGGTGGTTCGCGTCGACGTACCTGACCGGGTCGTCGTGATCGGCAATCCGCAGCAGATTGTGAAGAAGTTCGATGAGTGATCAGCCAGCCCGGACCGTGACCCTCACCGACCTGCTGCGGATCCCGAGTCTGCGGTGGATGACGGTTGTCGCGGGTGCCGTCACCGGTCTGCTGTTGGCGATCGGCTACCTGGTGGTGGCCCCACCCGCCGCCTCAGCCACCGCGGTCGTCGCGGTCCGGCCGGTGGTCACCGACGCCTTCACCTACCCTGGGGCCGGTGCCGACCGTTCGGTCAACATGAACGTCGAGAGTGGCATCGCGGCCAGCACCGAGGTGCTCTCCCGGATCGCCGAGGCCCGGTCTTCCGACGTCGTGGAGGTCCGCCGGGCGCTGGAGATCGAGGTCCCCACCGGCGGCCAGATCCTACGGTTCACCTACTCGACCGGCACGGTCGACGACGCCGTCGACACCGTGAACCTGGCGGCCGCTACCTACCTGCAGGTCCGCCAGGAGATGTACGAGCGGCAGCGGACCGACATGCTGGCCTCCTACGACGAGAGCATCGTCAAGGTGGCCGAGCAGCAGGACGCGGCGCAGCGGCGGGTCGCCAACGCGAACAGTACCCCGGCGGCCGACGCCGCGCTGGCCGAGTTCGGCTCGCTGAGCAATCAGTTGACCGAGCTCAACGCAGCCCGTACCGAGATCGCGGCGATCGACGTCACGCCCGGCTGGATCACCCAGAGCGCCCAGCAGCAGCTGTCCACCGACGGTCCGCCCGGGATCCTGTACCTGCTGGCCGGCCTGCTGGTCGGCGCAGTGCTCGGGGTGCTGCTGACCTACCTGCGGGAGTCGGTGGACCGGCGGATCCGCAGCGAGGCGGAGGCCAGCGAAGTCGCCGGGCTGCCGCTGCTGGGCACCGTACGCCGCCGCGGGTTGCGGGTCGACGCGCGTACCGTCGATGCCGACGTCCGGTACGTCGGCATGGCCATCGCCGAACAGCTCCGCCAAGCGGTCCGAACCCCGGTGGTGGTGATCTCGTCGCGCAACCGGGAGGACACCACCCCGATGACAGCGAGCCTCGCCGTTGCGCTCGCCGCCGACGGGCGGGACGTCTACATCGGCGACGACAGCCACCGGGTGACCGCGCTGCGCGACGCGCTGCTCGCCGACCGGCGCCGGGTGCCGTCCGGGCCGTTCGTTCCGGCGCAGCCGGGCGGTGGGGCACCGACCCCGCCGGGTGCTGCGGAGCAGCGCTCCGGCGACAGCGGCGACCCGGAGAGCACCCTGATCTTCTCCCTGCCCAACGTCGACCAGGACCATACGGTGATCCTGCCCCGGGTGACCGACACGGCGGACGCCCCGGCCGGTCCCGCCCGGCGACCGTCGCCCCGGCCGACCCCGGGTACCGGGCAGGCACGGCCGTCGGGCGGGGACCGGGCCGCGGCCGGCGATCGCCCGACCGGTGACGGCGGCCCGGTGGTGGCCACCATCCCGGTGCGTACTCTGCCGGCGGACGCGCTCACCGTCGGGGCCGGCATGGTCCGGATCGGCCTGTACGCCCAGGCGCCGCGCGACGGGGAGATCGTGCTGTTCAACGCCCCACCGGCCGAGTCGGACGAGCGTGGCGTGCGGGAGGCACGGGCCGGCACCGCGATCGTCGTGGTCGAGCGGGACCGTACCCGGCTGGCCGACCTGCGCCGGTTGACCGACCGGCTGCGTGCCGCCGGGGCCGAGCCGCTCGGCTTCGTGCTCACCGGCAGCGGCCGTGGTTGACCAGGCCCGGCACCCCCCAGCGCTGCCGATCTGGCCGCTGTGGCTGATGTTCGGCCTGGTGCCGGTCTGGTGGCTCTGCGGGCTGTTCTACTTCGGCTGGCCGGTGCTCGGCTCGCTGCTGCTGATCGTCATGTTCGTCCGGGGGCAGATCCCGTTGCCCGCCGGCGCCGGGCTCTGGCTGGCCTTCCTGGCCCTCGTGGTGGTCAGCGCCACCCAGCTGGCCGACGTCGGCGCGCTGCTCACCTTCACCTTCCGGTTGTTGTTCTACGTCACCGCGATCGTCGTCTGCTGCTACGTGTACACGATGGCGAGGGAGCGGGACGCGTTGACGGTGGTGCTCGGCCCGCTGTGCGCGTTCTTCGTCGCCCTGGTGCTGCTCGGCTGGCTCGGCCTGCTGATGCCCCGGTTCGGCATGGTCACCCCGTTCGAACTGGTGCTACCGGGTGGGTTGTCCGGCAACCCGTTCATCCGGGACATGGTGCACGCCCAGGCGACCGAGTACAGCGCCCGCTCGACCGATCCGATCTTCCGGCCGGCGGCCCCGTTCGCCTACACCAACACGTTCGGCAGCACATTTGCCATCACCCTGCCGGCGGTGGTGGCCTGCCTGCTGCTCGGTGCCCGGGGTCCGGCCCGGACGGTCCTGCTGGTCGCCCTGCCGTTGTCACTGCCGCCAGCGTTCCTGACCCTCAACCGGGGCATGTTCCTCAGCCTCGGCGTGGGGCTGGCCGTGCTCGGCCTGCGGGCCGCGGCCCGGGGCAACGTCAAGGCGTTGGCGTCCATGCTCGGGATGCTGGCCGCCGGCGGGCTGGTCACCCTGTTCATTCCAATCGGCGAGCTGATCGAGCGCCGGGTGAGTGTCAGCGACACCAACACCGACCGGCTGTCGCTCTACCTGGAGGTGCTGCGCTGGGTCCAGCGGTCACCGGTGCTCGGTTTCGGCGCACCGGTGCAGGTCGACACGGTCACCGCCGACGCGCCGATCGGCACCCAGGGTCAACTGTGGGCGGTGCTGTTCAGCCACGGTGTTCCGGCGTTGGTCTGCTTCATCGGTTGGTTCGTGATCGTCGGGCTCCGCTGCTGGCCGGCCCGGACGGCGGCCGCGCAGTGGCTCTCCGTCGTGCCGCTGATCGGCCTGGTCCAACTGCCCTTCTACGGCCTGGTCAACCAGAACCTGACTGCGATCTTCTACGTCGCCGGGGTGGCGTTGGTGCTCGTCGACCGGGAACGTCCGGGCCGCCCGCCCAGTCAGCGTCCAGTTCCGCAGCGCCTGGTCGGGGCCGTACGGTGACCGCCGAAACCGATCAGCGGGAGACCCGGCGCAGCGCCCGCAGCGGTGCCATCGGCCTGGCCGGCGCGGCGGTCAGCGGGCTGTTCGGCTTCGTCCTCGCGGTGGTCATCACCCGCGGCTACGGGCCGACCGGTGCGGGCGCGTTCTTCGCCGCCGTCGGACTGCTCACCGTGGCCACCGCGGTCTGCACCCTGGGGGCCGAGACGGGGCTGCTCTGGGCGTTGCCCCGGCGCCGTACCGGCGCCACCGGGGACGCCGCCCGGATGCTGCCGGTGGCGTTGCTGCCGCCGCTGGTGTTCGCCATCGTGGTGGCCGTCGTCGGCCTGCTGGTCGCCCCGCAGCTCGCGATCGGCCTGTTCGACCGGGCGAGCACGGACGCCGTACGCCTGGTTCAGCTCTGCGCGGTCGGGTTGCCGATGCTCGTCGCCACCGGTCTGATGCTCGCGGCCGTACGCGGGGTCCGACCGATCGGCGGCTACGTGGCCGTGCAGTTCTTCCTGCTGCCGATCGGCCGGCCGGTGCTGGTCGGCCTCGCCGCGCTGGCCAGCGGCGCGGTGCTGCTCGGGCTGGCCGGCTGGCTGGTGCCGGCGCTGGCGGCCCTGCTGGTCTGCGCCGGTCTGGTCGCCGGACCGCTCGGTCTGGGGCGCGGCGCCCGGCTGCGGGCCGGGTCGGCGGACTGGCGTGGCTTCTGGCGGTTCGCGCTGCCGAGGGCCGGCTCGGCCGCCATCGACGCCGGCAGCATGTGGATCGGGGTGCTGTTGGCGGTGGCGCTGGCCGGGCAGGCCGAGGCGGGCATCTTCGGCGCGGTCGGTCGGTACATCCTGGCCGGTCAGCTCGCCCTGCAGGGCCTGCGGGTCGCGGTCGCGCCGCAGCTGTCCCGGCTGCTCGGCGCGGACCGGCCGGCCGAGGCGGCAGCGGTGCACCGGCAGACCACCAGCTGGGCGATCGTGCTCTCCTGGCCGGTCTATCTGCTGCTGGCGGTCTTCGCACCGGGCTTCCTGAGCATCTTCGGACCGGAGTTCGCCGCTGGTGCCACGGCGATGACGGTGCTGGCCGTCGCGATGCTGGTGAACATCGCGGTCGGCAACGTGCAGACGTTGCTGCTGATGAGCGGCCACAGCGGCCTGCACCTGGTGGCCACGCTGGTGAATCTGACGGCGACGGTGTCGTTGGCGTTCTGGCTGGTGCCCCGGCACGGGGTGCTCGGCGTGGCGGTGGCCTGGGCCGCCGGGATCGTGCTGGAGAACCTGATCGCGGCGACCGCCGCCCGGCTGGTGGTCGGGCAACCACTGGTGGACCGGTCGGTGTCGGTGGCGGCGGCGGCGACGCTGGCCGGTGTCGGGGCGGTCAGCGTGGTCGCGGTCGTCGCGGCCGGCCGGGACGTGGCCGGCCTCGGAACCGCGTTGGCCCTGGTCGGCGCGGTCGTGATCGTAATGTCGGCGCTGCCGGGTGTGCGGCGCCGGGTGTGGCGCAGCGTCAGACAGAAAGGTGGGTGAGAAGGCTTTGACGTCCATCAGGGATCGTATCAAGCAGGCGGTACCGACCCAGGTGACCGACCGGGTACGCGAGTCGATGGTGCTCTACGGAGTACGTACCAGTCACCGTCGCCCGCTCCCGGACTTCCTGATCATCGGCACGAAGCGCGGCGGCACCACGTCGCTGTGGAACTACCTGATCCAGCATCCGCTGGTGCCCCGGCTGTTCCCGGCCTGGAACACCAAGGCCACCCACTACTTCGAGGAGCACTGGTCGCGGGGGGAGGCGTGGTACCGGTCGCACTTTCCCACGGATCGCCAGCGCGCCGCGCTGGCCGCCCGGTACGGCGGCCCGGTGCGCGCCGGTGAGGCCGCTCCGCTGTACATGTTCCACCCGACGGCCGCCGAGCGGGTCCAGCAACTGCTGCCCCAGGTACGGCTGATCGTGCTGCTGCGCGATCCGGTCGAGCGGGCGTACTCGCACTGGAAGGAGCGGCGGACCGAGGGCAAGGAGCCGCTGGATTTCCCGCAGGCGTTGGCGAGCGAGCCGGAGCGGACCGCCGGTGAGCGTGACCGGCTGATCGCCGATCCGAACTTCTTCTCCGAGCCGTACGACTGGTACACCTACCGGGCGCGTGGGCGCTACCTGGAGCATCTCGAGCCCTGGCTGGACCGGTTCGACCGCGCCCAGTTCCTCTTCCTGACCAGCGAGGAGTTCTACCGCGACACCCGGTCGGCCTACTTGCGTACGCTCGATTTCCTGGGCCTGCCCGGGCATGAGCTGCCGACGTTCAAGGTGTACAACGACCGCCGGTCGGCGCCGATGGACGACGCGCTGCGTGCCGAGCTGACCGCCTACTACCAGCCGCACAACGATGCGCTGGCGCAGCGGCTGGGGCTGCGGCTGGACTGGGCCGGGGCGCCGCGATGACCGGCACCGACCCACGTCGCCGCGACGATGGTCTCGGCTGGGTCACCCGGGCGGTCTTCCCGGACGAACGGGTCCGGCTGACGCTGCTGCCGGCCGGGGCGTCGCAGCCGGCGCTGGATCCGGCCGACCGGCTGCTGGCCCGGTACGCGGTGGTGCCGTCACCGGCCCGGGCCCGGTTCCTGTTGCCGTTGGGACCGCGTCGGGTGACCGCCGCCTCGGTCTGGGCGTACAACGCGCTGCGCCCGCTGCGGGTGCGACTGCCCCGGGCGTTGCTCGGTCTGGCGGCCCGGACCGGGGTGCTGCAGGTGACCCGGCCGGCGGTGCTGACCGTGTCGGCACCGGGCGGCACCGGGTCGGCCGGTGTTCCGCCGGCCGGGCCAGCCGGGCCGGAGCCGGCCGGGCAGCTGACGCTGGTCGACCATCTGGCGGCGCACTCCGGCGGGGCCCGCTGGTACGCGGCGATCGGGGTCCGTCCGCCGGACCCGAACCACAAGCCGACGGTGCAGTTGTTCGACGCGGCCGGCCGGCCACGCGGCTACGCCAAGATCGGTTGGAACGACGCCACCCGGGAACTGGTTCGTGCCGAGGCCGCCGCGTTGGCGGCGGTGGCGCCGGTCGCGGGGGTGGGCGAGCATCCGGTGGTGCCGAGGTTGCTGGCCGCAGGCGAGTGGTCCGGTCAGGCGGTCACCGTCGTCGAGCCGCTGCCCGCCGACGTGCGGGGGGTCGGGTTGGGCGAGCCGCCGCAGGTCGCGGCGGTGCTGGCGGTCGCCCGGCGGGGTGGTGCGCCGGCCGCGCCGCAGCCGCTGGCCGGCTCGGCCT
>NZ_JBSWXD010000176.1:0-12456 GCF_056160425.1 Micromonospora sp. ABR4_055 | reverse complement strand
GCCGTGCCGTACGCCCGGGCCGCGCTGGCCGCCTGCCGCGACGCTGGCCGGCGGCTGGCCGAGGGCTGAACCCGGCCGGCGGCCGGCGGTGGAGTGCGGTGGGGTCCGGCCGGTGGAACAGTGCCGCCCGGGGTGTGCCTACGGTTACCGTTGGCGGCGATGAGCTACCACGGTGACAGCGACGGTGACCCGGCCGCCGGTCGGCGCGGCTGGTGGCGGGTGTACCGCGGGTTGATCGTCGCCGTGCTGGTGGTGGTATCCGTGCTGTGCTTCCTGTGGTGCGCCGGGGTGGCCGTGTTCAACCTCGTCCAAGGCGAGTGACCGGGCCGCCACGCGAGTGACCGGGTCGGTCCGCCAGGCGGGTGACTGCGGTCGGTCCGTCGGCCGGTATCCGCGAATGTCGGTGCCGACCGATACGGTGCGCAGGTAGATCCGAACACGGAGGTCAGCCGGTGTCCGAGGAAGTCGTTCCGCAGCAGGTCAGCGCCGCCGGGCAGGCGCAGGCCGGTGAGGAGCCCGACGCGGCCGCCCGGGAGCGGCACGCCACGCTCGCCGAGGAGATCGATCGCCACCAGTTCCGCTATCACGTCCTCGACGCGCCGGAGATCTCCGACGGGCAGTACGACCTGCTGATCCGGGAGCTGAACCAGCTGGAGGAGCGACACCCGTCGCTGCGCACACCGGATTCGCCCAGCCAGCGGGTGGGCTACGCCTACGCCACCCAGTTCGCCCCGGTGAACCACGCCGAGCGGATGATGAGCCTGGACAACGCCTTCGACGACGACGAGCTCACCGCCTGGGTCGACCGGGTCGAGCGCGACGCCGGTGGCCCGGTCAACTACCTGTGCGAGCTGAAGGTCGACGGCCTCGCGGTCAACCTCACCTACGAGCGGGGCGTGCTGACCCGGGCGGCCACCCGGGGCGACGGCCGGGTCGGCGAGGACATCACCCCCAACGTGCGAACCATCCGGCAGATCCCGGAGCGGCTGGCCGGCGAGGTGCCCGAGCTGCTGGAGGTCCGTGGCGAGATCTACTTCCCGGTGGCGGCGTTCGACGAGCTCAACGCCAGCCTGGTCGCCCAGGAGAAGGCGCCGTTCGCCAACCCGCGCAACGCCGCCGCCGGCTCCCTGCGGCAGAAGGACCCCCGGATCACCGCCGGGCGCGGGCTGCGCATGGTGGTGCACGGTCTGGGGGCGCGCAAGGGCTTCGAGCCGGTACGCCAGTCCGACGCGTACCGGCAGCTGGCCGACTGGGGGCTGCCGATCAGCCAACGCTGGCAGGTGGTCGGCGACCGCGACGGGGTGCGTGAGTTCATCGCCCACTTCGCCTCGCACCGCCACGAGGTGGAGCACGAGATCGACGGCGTGGTGGTCAAGATCGACGAGGTGTCGGTCCAGCGCCGTCTCGGCTCCACCAGCCGCGCCCCGCGCTGGGCGATCGCCTACAAGTACCCGCCGGAGGAGGTCAACACCCGGCTGCTCGACATCAAGGTCAACGTCGGGCGGACCGGGCGGGTCACCCCGTACGCGGTGCTCGACCCGGTCAAGGTGGCAGGTTCGACGGTCGGCTTCGCCACCCTGCACAACGCCGGAGAGGTGGCCCGCAAAGGGGTGCTGATCGGCGACATGGTGGTCCTGCGGAAAGCGGGCGACGTCATTCCCGAAGTGGTCAGCCCGGTCGTCGATCTGCGGACCGGCACCGAGCGCGAGTTCGTGATGCCGACCGAGTGCCCGGAGTGCGGCACCGAGCTGCGCTACGAAAAAGAAGGGGACGCCGATATCCGGTGTCCGAATCTCGACTGCCCGGCGCAGTTGACCCGCAAGCTGGAGTACATTGCCGGCCGCAGCGTTCTCGACATCGAGGCGCTGGGTGAGCGGTCCGCGATCGCCCTGGTCGATTCCGGTGCCGTGCAGAGCATCGGCGACCTTTTCGATCTTGACGCCGACCGGTTGTCCGGAGTCAAGTTCTTCTGCAACCAGAGCGGTGAGCTGACCGAGAACGCGAAGAAACTGTTGGCCAACCTCGCCGAGGCCAGACAGCGCCCGCTGTGGCGGATCATTGTCGCGTTCTCCATCCGGCACGTCGGCCCGGTCGCCGCCCAGGCGCTGGCGCGCGAGTTCCGCTCGATCGACGCGATCGCCGCCGCGAGCCAGGAGCAACTGGTCGACGTCGACGGGGTCGGTCCGGTGATCGCCGCAGCCGCCGCCGACTGGTTCGCCGCCGGGCACGCTCAGGAGGTGGTTCGGCGCTGGCGCGCGGCGGGCGTACGGATGGTCGAGGAAGCCGGTGACGACCAGGCGCCGCGCCCGTTGGCTGGCGTCACCGTCGTGATCACCGGTTCACTCACCGGCTACTCCCGTGACGAGGCGGCCGAGGCGGTGCAGTCCCGCGGCGGCAAAGTCAGCGGGTCGGTGTCGAAGAAGACCGGCTTCGTGGTGGTCGGCGACAGCCCGGGATCGAAGTACGACAAGGCCATCGCACTGCGTGTCCCGGTGCTCGACGAGGCAGGCTTCGGCGCGCTTCTCGAGGAGGGGCAGGACGCGGCCCGGGCGGTCGCCGTCAACGAACCGGACCAGCCGGCCGAGTCCGCCGGTACCGCCGATCCTGTCCAGCCTGCCGATACGGCCGAGCCCGCCGCCGCCAGCTAGCGGCGACCCGGCGTCGGTCGACCCGGACCCTCGCCGGAGCCCCGACAATTGGCGGACGCCATTTCCCGACGCGGTCAGGAATCCCCGCGTGGGGCATTCGCCGACCGCGTCTCAAATCAGTCACGACCGCGCTTCGCTCCTGACCTGCGGGCCGTCCGTCCTTAAGGTGTAGGACGTCGGCGGGACGCCCGGCTCATGCCGAGCCGGCGAAGCGGGCCACGGGAGCGCGACGGGAGGGCAGATGGAGGCCGCGGCATTGCGGAACTCCGTTCCTTCGGAACGCGCCCCTGGGTTCTTCGGCTTTGTCGGCGGCGTGACCGCCGCCGCGCTCGCCGTCTGTGCCGTACCGTTGCTGGACCTGCCCGCCCAGATTCTCGACCTGCCGGCGGCATTCTGGCTGATGGCCCTGCTCGCGGTGGTCGGCGACGCCCGACCGTTCACCCCACCGGGCCGGCGGCGCCGGTCCGAAGTCTTTCCGTCGGTCTGTTTCACCTTCGCCATCCTGCTCGCCTGGGGCCTCGGCCCGGCGGTCGCGGTGCAGGCCGTCGCGGTGGCGGTCTTCGCCTGGCGGGCCCGGCACGTGCCGTGGCGGGCCCTGTTCAACAGTTCGCAGTACGCGCTGGCGCTCGCCGCCGCAGCGGCGGTGGCCGGGCTGGCCGGGCCGGGCGCCTTCGCCGGCACCGCGGAGCTGGCCTGGAGCGACGTCGCAGTGGCGGTCGGCGCGGCGGCGGCCTGGTCGGCGGTCAACTACGGCACGGTCACCCTGGCGATCCGGCTGCGCTTCGGCGGCCGGTGGTGGCGGTCAGCCCGCCGTGGCATCGGCTTCGAGCTGTCCTCCACCGGATCGCTGCTGCTGCTCGGGCCGGTGCTGGTGGTCGCCGCACAGGTCGACCCGGCGCTGATCCCCCTCGTGCTGGTGCCGCTGTACGCGGTCTACCGGATGGCCGCGCTGGCCAGCGAGCAGGAACGGTCGGCCCGGCTGGACCCGTTGACCGGGCTGGCCAACCGCAAGGCGCTGATCGTCGAGATCGCTGACCAGGTGCCGGCACACGCCGACGCGCTGCGGCGCGGAGCGCCGGACTCCCGGATGGCGCTGCTGCTGCTTGACCTGGACCGGTTCAAACGGGTCAACGACGCACTCGGGCATCTGGTCGGCGACCGGCTGCTGGTCGAGGTGGGGCTGCGGCTGGCCATGGTGGTCCGGCCGCAGGACCTGGTGGTCCGGCTCGGCGGCGACGAGTTCGCCATCCTGGCCACCCGGCTCACCGGCGCGGACGAGGCGCGGGAGATCGCCGATCAGGTGGTGACCGCGCTCGCCGAGCCGGTCGCCCTGGACGGGCTGCCGCTGGACGTCGGCGGCTCGGTGGGCATCGCCCTCTACCCCGAGCACGGTGGGGATTTCGCCACCCTGCTGCAGCACGCCGACGTCGCGATGTACGACGCCAAGGACACCGGTGACGGCACCGCCGTCTACGCGGCCGAGTCGGACCACAACACGCCGGAACGGCTCAGCCTCCTCGCCGACCTGCGTCGCGTACTCGACGTCAACGGCGCGCACGCGGCCGACTCCGGTCGGGAGGTCGACGACGTCGGCGAGATCACCATGTACTACCAGCCGCAGGTGGAGATCGCGACCGGCGAGGTGGTCGGGGTGGAGGCGCTGCTGCGCTGGCGGCATCCGCGCCGGGGCATGGTCGACCCGGAAGAGTTGATCAAGGTCGCCGAGCAGAGCGCCGTGATGCGCCTGCTCACCCGCCGGGTCGTCGACGACGTCGTCGAGCAGATCGCCAAGTGGGCCGCCGCCGGGATCACCCTGCGGGCAGCGGTCAACGTCAGCGTCCGGGACCTGCACACCGGCGAGATCGCCGAGCAGATCTCCGACCGGCTCACCCGCTTCAACCTGTCACCGGAGCAACTCCAGTTGGAGATCACCGAGGGGGCGCTGATGGCCGACCCCCGGCGGGTGCTGGCTACCATCTCCCGGCTGGACGCGATCGGGGTGGCGATCGCCTTGGACGACTTCGGCACCGGCTACTCGTCCATGCAGCACCTGCGCCGGCTGCCGCTGTCCGAAGTCAAGATCGACCGCTCGTTCGTCCTCGGCATGGCCGCCGACACCGACGACGCGGCCATCGTCCGCTCGGTGATCGAGCTGGCCCGGGCGCTCGGGCTGCGGGTCGTCGCCGAAGGCGTCGAGGACGACGCGTCCTGGCGACGGTTGTCCGCGCTCGGCTGCCACGTCGCCCAGGGCTGGTTCTACGCCCGGCCGATGCCCGCCGACGAGCTGGTCAGCTGGCTGGCCCGGTACCGTCCACTGGTCCCCGGCCCGCGCGCCGTCCCGGCCGGCGTGCCCGATGACTCGGCTGACCCGCCGGAGAAATAGACTCGTCGGGTCCGGCCCGCTGAGCCACGCTGAGCGAGGATCCCGGGCCAACCGTTCGATCACCGTACGAAGGGGGCGCAGATGGCCGCCATCTCCCGCGAAGAGGTCGCGCACCTGGCGCGACTGTCGCGGCTGGCCGTGACCGAGGACGAACTGGCGACGTTCGCCGGCCAGCTCGACGTCATCCTGCAGTCCGTGGCCCGGATCGGCGAGGTCGCCGCCGACGACATCCCGCCCACCTCGCACTCGGTGCCGCTGACCAACGTGCTGCGCGACGACGTCGTCATCCCCGGCCTGGACCGCGACGCCGCGCTCGCCGCCGCCCCGGACGCCGAGGACGGCCGGTTCCGGGTGCCGCGCATCCTGGACGAGGAGGTCTGAACCATGTCCGAACTCACCGGGATGACCGCCGCGCAGCTGGCCGGGCTGATCGCCGCCGGCGACACCAGCGCCGTCGAAGTGACCCGCGCCCACCTGGACCGGATCGCCGGCGTCGACGAGCGGGTGCACGCCTACCTGCACGTCGACGCCGACGGGGCGCTCGCCGCCGCGCAGGCCGTCGACACCGCCCGCGCCGCCGGGCAGCCGCTCGGCCCGCTGGCCGGCGTACCGATCGCGGTCAAGGACGTCGTCACCACCAAGGGCGTACCGACCACCGCCGGGTCGAAGATCCTCGACGGCTGGCGGCCACCGTACGACGCGACGATCGTCGCCCGGCTGCGCGCCGCCGGCATGCCGATCCTCGGCAAGACCAACATGGACGAGTTCGCGATGGGCTCGTCGACCGAGTACTCGGCGTACGGGCCGACGTACAACCCGTGGGACCTGACCCGGATCCCGGGCGGATCCGGCGGTGGCAGCGCGGCCGCGGTCGCCGGGTATGAAGCTCCACTGGCGATCGGCACCGACACCGGCGGCTCGATCCGCCAACCGGGCGCGGTCACCGGCACCGTCGGCGCCAAGCCGACCTACGGCGGCACCTCCCGGTACGGGCTGATCGCCTTCTCCTCCTCGCTGGACACCCCTGGCCCGTGCGCCCGGACGGTGCTCGACGCGGCGCTGCTGCACGAGGCGATCGCCGGCCACGACCCGCATGACTCCACCTCGATCCCGGCCGCCGTGCCGCCGGTCGTCGAGGCGGCCCGTGCTGGTGCCTCCGGTGACCTGACCGGGGTGCGCCTCGGCCTGGTCACCCAGTTCGCCACCGGCGAGGGCGTCGAGCCGGGCGTCCTGGCCGCGTTCCGCGACGCGGTCGACGCGCTGACCAAGCTCGGGGCCGAGGTCGTCGAGGTCTCCTGCCCGCACTTCGACTACGCGCTACCGGCGTACTACCTGATCGCGCCGAGCGAATGCTCGTCCAACCTGGCCCGCTACGACGGCGTCCGGTACGGGCTGCGCAGCGGCGACGACGGCAACCGGTCGCTGGAAGAGGTCATGTCGCTGACCCGCGACCAGGGCTTCGGGCCGGAGGTCAAGCGGCGGATCATGCTCGGCACCTACGCGCTGTCCAGCGGCTACTACGACGCCTACTACGGGCAGGCGCAGAAGGTCCGTACCTTGATCACCCGCGACTTCACCGCCGCGTTCGAGCAGGTCGACGTGCTGATCTCGCCGACCACGCCGTTCGTGGCGTTCCCACTCGGGGCGCGCACCGCCGACCCGTACCAGATGTACCTGGCCGACCTGTTCACCATCCCGACCAACCTGTACGGCGGCCCGGCCATCTCGGTGCCGTGCGGGCTGGCCGACGGGCTGCCGGTCGGGTTGCAGATGATGGCGCCCACGATGGCCGACGACCGGATGTACCGGGTCGCGGCGGCCCTGGAGTCGGCGGTCGGCACCCTCACCCCGCCGGAGCTCTGAGCCGCGACGTGCTGACCCGGATCGAGATCGACGGCTTCAAGTCGTTCCGCGACTTCACGCTGGACGTGCCGCCGTTTCTCGTGATCATCGGGCGGAACGCGGCCGGCAAGTCGAACCTGTTCGACGCGATCCAGTTCCTGTCCCGGCTCGCCGATGATGGGCTGCTGGAGGCCGCTCAGCAGATGCGCGGGGAAGTACCCGATCTGTTCCATCGGCACACCGACGGCAGCCAGATGCCGGTGATGACCTTCGCCGTCGAGGTGCTGCTGGGGTCGTCGGTGACCGACGCATTCGGTGATACGGCCGAAGTGAATCACTCTCGGCTGCGTTACGAGCTTGCGGTCGAGCTACGACTCACCAGCAGCAGCGGGACCCGTCGGCCGTACGTGGTACGGGAGGCGGCGTACCGGATTCCTAAGTCCGACGACGCTGCGTTGCGGGCACTGATCCCGCGATGGAAGCAGGTGGCCAGCTATCGCGGGGGCGGTCGGGAACTGCTGGAGACCGAGCGCGATGAGCAGGGGCGTGCGATTTTCAGCATCCGGCAGCAGGGCAACCAGGGCCGCAAACGGAAACTGCCGGCGACAGCGGCGACCGCAACCGTGCTGTCCAGCCTGACCACCGCCACGGACTTCCCGCTGCTGTACGCGCTGAAGCGGGAGCTTCAGTCGTGGCGACTGCTGCACCTCGATCCCAGTGCGCTGCGTACCCCCGATTCCTATGACGACCCGGACAGCCTCGCGCCCAACGGTGCCCACCTGGCCAACACGCTGCGCTACCTGGCCGCCGCGACGGGCACCGAGGACCGACCGGAGGGCGCGTTGAACGACCTTTCCGCCGACGTATCCGAAGTGATACCGGGAGTAGTCGGGGTCCGTCTCGCCGAGGACGAGGCGCGTCGGCAGCGGCAGGTCGAGGTCGTCACCCGCGACGAGGCACCGTTCTCGGCCCGGGTCGCGTCCGACGGGACGCTGCGCGCGATCGCGTTGCTCGCAGCACTCTACGACCCCCGTGGTGCCGGGCTGATCTGCTTCGAGGAGCCGGAGAACGGCATCTTCCCGCAACGGCTCGCCCAGTTCGTGCGGTACCTGCGGGCCCTGGTCGAACGGTCGTTGGAGTCGCGCGACGAAGCAGACGGCAATCGATTGACCCAGTTGATCCTGAGCAGCCACTCGCCTGCGATCTTGCGGGCGTTGGAACGCGGCGAGGACGGGGGACGGCTCCATGCGGTCTACCTGGACGTGGTGACCCGGGTGCGCAGGGGCGAACCGCGCAGCCGGATCACCCGTAGCCGCCTGATCGGTGGTGATCAGCTTGCGTTGGATCTCGAAGATCCCAGCGGTGTGGTCACCAAGGCAGAGATTGCCGAATTCGAGGTCCTGGAGACGCTGGATCGCTGATGCGCTACCTCTCGACCGCACTGATCTCCGAAGGCCTCAGCGATGACCGCTTCCTGCCCCGGCTGCTGGCACGCTCACTGGAAGGACTGTGCCTGACCGAGTTCGATGAAACGGTGTACGTAGCCGACGTACAACCGTTGCGGGCCCGGTCCGGCCCGGCAGGTATCGGTGATGTGATCAGCTTGGCCGACCGCAGCGACGGCGCCTTCACGATTGTCTTCTTTCACCGAGACCAGGGTGCGAACGCTGAACGGGTACACCGGGAGTGGCTGGAACCGCTCCGGAAGCGCTGGGCCGACCGCCGGGAGCAACTCGTCGCGGTCGTCCCGGTCCGGGAGACCGAGGCCTGGCTGCTCGCCGACGGGCAGGCACTGCGCAACGCCCTCGGTGTCCAGTGGACCGATGTCGAGATGGGGCTCCCCGGGAGCCCTCGTCAGGTGGAGCAGATCGCCGACCCGAAGAAAGTGCTCAACGACGTGACGCGCCGGGTCAGCCGGTCAGTCGGGGACCACCTCGGCCAGCTTGGCGAGCTGGTGGATCTGGAAAGGCTGCAGCAGGTACCGGCGTACCGGCGGTGGTGGGACGACACCCGGCAGGCTCTCGTGGCACTCGGTTACCGGCCGGGTCGATGAGCGGAACCCAGGTGGACACTAGGCTGGTGCGGTCGGTGCCGCGCCGAGAGTTGGAGCTGTGAGATGAGCACGACCGCGTTGCCCACGTACGAGGATGTCGTCGCCCGCTACGAGCCGGTGATCGGCCTGGAGACGCACGTCGAGCTGGGCACCAACACGAAGATGTTCTGCGGCTGCCCGACCGGGTTCGGCGCCGAGCCGAACACCCAGGTCTGCCCGGTCTGCCTGGGCCTGCCCGGCTCGTTGCCGGTGGCGAACAAGGCGGCGATCGAGGCGACGATCCGCATCGGGCTGGCACTGAACTGCTCGATCGCCGACTGGTGCCGGTTCGCCCGGAAGAACTACTTCTACCCGGACATGCCGAAGAACTACCAGATCAGCCAGTACGACGAGCCGCTGTGCGTGGACGGCTGGCTCGACGTCGAGGTCGACGGCGAGCTGGTGCGGATCGGCATCGAGCGGGTGCATCTGGAGGAGGACACCGGCAAGACGCTGCACGTCGGCGGCGCGACCGGGCGCATTCACGGTGCGACCGAGTCGCTTGTCGACTACAACCGGGCGGGTATCCCGCTGGTGGAGATCGTCACCAAGCCGATCCCCGGCACCGGGGACCGGGCACCGCAAGTGGCCCGCGCGTACGTCACCGAGCTGCGGGACGTGATCCGCTCGTTGGGCGTGTCCGACGTACGGATGGAGCAGGGTTCGCTGCGCTGCGACGTGAACACCTCGCTGACCCCGGTCGGGCAGACCGAGTGGGGCACCCGCACCGAGACCAAGAACGTCAACTCGCTGCGGTCGGTGGAGCGGGCGGTACGCGCGGAGATGCTGCGCCAGGCGTCGGTGCTCGACGCCGGTGGCCGGATCGTGCAGGAGACCCGGCACTTCCACGAGGACAGCGGCGACACCACGTCGGGCCGGTCCAAGGAGACCGCCACCGACTACCGCTACTTCCCGGAGCCGGACCTGGTGCCGCTCGCCCCGGACGCCGCCTGGGTGGCCGAGCTGAAGGCGGCCCTGCCGGAGCTGCCCCGGGTGCACCGCAAGCGGCTGCAGGAGCAGTGGGGGCTGACCGACCACGACATGCAGTCGGTGGTCAACGCCGGGGCGGTCGAGCTGATCGAGCAGACCATCGCCGCCGGCACCACCCCGGCCGGCGCCCGCAAGTGGTGGCTGGGTGAGCTGGCCCGCCGGGCCAACGAGTCCGGTGTGGAGCTGGCCGCGCTCGGGGTTACCCCGGCGCACGTGGCCGAACTGCAGGGGCTGGTCGACTCGGGCAAGCTCAACGACAAGCTGGCCCGTACCGTCCTGGAGGCGGTGGCCGCCGGGGAAGGCACGCCGACCGAGGTGATGACCGCGCGCGGCCTGGAGGTGGTCTCCGACACCGGTGCGTTGACCGCCGCCGTCGACGAGGCGATCGCCGCCAACCCGGACATCGCGGCGAAGGTCCGCGACGGCAAGGTCGCGGCGGCCGGTGCGCTGGTCGGCGCGGTGATGAAGACGACCCGGGGCCAGGCGGACGCGCGTACCGTCCGGGAGCTGATCCTGTCCCGCCTCGGCGCACAGGGCTGAGGCAGGTGCGCGGCCAACCACAGCGGACGAGCCGTGTCGGGCACTGCCCGACGCGGCTCGCGTCATCTACCGCTGATGGTGGTCGACGAAGGTCCGCCAGGCGGTGGGGGAGAAGGTGAGGGTGCCGCCGGTGCGGTCCTTGCTGTCGCGGACCAGGACCCGGCCGGGCAGGTTGTCGGCGACTTCGACACAGGCGCCGCCGGTGCCGTTGCTGCGGCTGCTGGTCCGCCAGGCCGGTCGAGGATCGGTCGTCATGCCCATCTGTCGGCTGCCTCCTGCATCAACGCCACGGACTGCTCGCTGGGCAGAGCGTACTCCCGCAGCGACTCCCAGGCATGCTCCAGTCTGGTCAGATCGGCCTCCAACTCGATGGTCTGGCCCTCCAACGGCCCGTCTACGAAGCCGGCCGCCCGGCCGTCCAGGCTGGCCAGAATGAACGGGCCGTTCAGCCCCGGGTAGGCACCGACCCCGGCCGGCACCACCTGGATCGAGACGTTGGGCCGGTCGCAGGCGGCGATCAGCGCCAGGACCTGCTCACGCATCACCGCCGGGCCGCCGACCGCCCGGGTCAGCACCGCCTCGTCGATCACCCCGACGAAGCGGCACGGCCGCTCGGCCCGGTGCAGGATCTCCTGCCGGCCGAGCCGGTCGCCGACGGTGGTGTCGACGTCGTCGATCGCCACTCCGGCATGGGTGAGGACGACGCGGGCGTACGCCTCGGTCTGCAGCAGGCCGGGCACCAGCAGCGGCTCGTACCAGCGCAGCATGATCGCCTCCCGCTCGTGCTCCAGCCACGGGCGCAGCCAGACCGGGGCCCGCTCGGTGCGCAGCAGCAGCTCCCAGAGGGTCGAGTAGTCGCAGTTGAAGACCCGGTCGATGGTGGCCAGGTAGTCGAGCCGGATCGGCCGGGCACCGCGCTCGACCGCGCTGACGTGCTGGGCCGACCAGTGCAGGGCGGCGCCCCACTGCTCCTGGGTGAGCCCGGCCAACTCGCGGCGGCGGCGGAGCTCCGCTATCAGATATGCGCTCGCTGCTCCAGACATTCGTTTCCTCCAGCTCTCTACAGAATTGCTTTGTGGTGGGCAGAGGTTGCCCCGTGACGGATGTTGCTGCTACGAGGACAAAGCCCATCTTCCATATGTGAGGCGGGGAAGTCCAGGGTGGAGGAGTGGGAAATTCGAGAAGGCGTCCATTGTTGTCCCGATGGGGGACGCATGGCGCAAAAATGAATGACAAAGATCAATTGCGCCGGCACGGCGTACTCGGCTGGATGTCGGTGCCGACCGGCAGCGCCGTGCCCGGCTACGTCAACCACCCGGTGATCGCCCGCGCCCGGCACCTGGCCGCGATGCACCTGCCCGACCCGGTGACCGGGTGTCCGCGCTGCGGCACGATCGTCTGTCCGGGGCTGCGGCTCGCGGTGGCCTACCTGGACCGGTACGACGGTGACGCCGCCCGGACCATTCGTCGGCTGCTCGCCTCGGTCGGCATCTGGCTCACCGCTGACCCGACCACCGGGGCAGGTGGCGATGACTGAGTCGACAAGATCGCCGCTGGTGCAGCCGTGGGACGTCATCGAGATCGGCGGGTCCGACTATCT
The DNA here is from genome assembly GCF_056160425.1 of Micromonospora sp. ABR4_055. Classification (NCBI taxonomy): domain Bacteria; kingdom Bacillati; phylum Actinomycetota; class Actinomycetes; order Micromonosporales; family Micromonosporaceae; genus Micromonospora; species Micromonospora sp. ABR4_055. The sequence goes on along the minus strand of NZ_JBSWXD010000176.1, from coordinate 361 downwards.
CAACGGAGACGGAGCGCTGCGGCTGCGGGTCATCCACGTCCGCGCCGAGGCCGCCCACCCGAACATCGAATGGATTCACCTGCTCGGCATCCGACTGCACGGCAACCGGGACGGCCAGATGATGATGGTGATGGTCCGCGCGGCGGCGCTGCGCCGCCCCGGCGCGGTCATCCGGCCAGGGCCGGCTCCCGGGACCAAGGTGCCCTTTCACGACCTGATGCCACAGGTGCACCAAGATGCACCTCCGGCATCAAGCTCCACTGGTACCTCAGCCTCGATCCACCGATGAAGGTCGGACCGGCAGGACCCCGGCTATAGAAAGTGCCCTCTGAACTGGAAGGATAGGAGTTCTGACGCTTCT
>NZ_JBSWXD010000175.1:0-12658 GCF_056160425.1 Micromonospora sp. ABR4_055 | reverse complement strand
GAAGAGAAGGGAGCCCTTCTGTCATTCGTTCTAAACCCTTTCCCTCCTCTCCCCCCCCCCCCCCCCCCCCCCCCCCCCCTCCCCCCCCCCCCCCCCCCCCCCCCCCCCCCCCCTCCCCCCCGCGGTCAGTCGCTGACGTTTCAGGTGAGTCAGGCAGTCACTTCCTACGGGCCTTCGCGGTCGCCCGGGCGTTCGCCTTCTCAATTTCCTTGACCAGTTCGTCCTTGTTCATGTCCTGCGGGTGGTCGATGCCGACCTGGCGCGCCACGTCGTCGAGGTGGCCTTTGCCGGCGTTGGCGTCGACCCCCTGGGCGGTCTCCCGGGGCCGGCGCAACGACTGGGGCGTGCCCTGGGCCGCCTGCGGATCGGACGGGCCCAGGCTGTCCTTTGGCTGCCAGTGGTCGCCGACCTTCTCGTGGCTGTGTTTCAACGAGGCGTACGCCGCGCGGTGCGCCCGCGCCGGGTCGCCGTAACTCTCCTCGGCCGATTCCAGGGTCTTCTTGTAGGTCCGTACGGCCTTGTCGTCGGAGCGGGCGATCGTGCTGGGCACGTCGTCACGCATCTGCTCGGCCTGCTGGTGCTTGTCGGCCTTCTCCCGCTTGGCGGCCATCGTTCCTCCTCACGGACGTCGTCTGCGCCGGGGGCGGCACCGAATTTCGCCGTACCACATCCGGTACCCACGACGCCGCAGGTCATGCCTGTCGTCCCGTCGCCGCGGCGTCGTCGCCGGTGCGACGTCGCCGGCCCCACGGCCACCGGCCATCCAGCTCGACCTCCAGGGAGAAGCTGAGGAACGTACGCACCGCGACGATCATTGCCAGCACGCCGACGCTCTGGAAGGTCGGCGAGATCGCCACGGTACGGATGATGTCCCCGGCGACGAGAAACTCCAGCCCGAGCAGGATCGCCCGGCCGATGTCCTGCCGGTACCGGCGGTAGGTCGCCCGCATGTTCCGCTCACGAAACGCGCCTCGCAGGTAGAGCACCGTGCCGACGACCAGGCCGGTGAGGATGATCAGCACACCGAGGGCGTCAACCGTCGTACCGATGATCAGGACAGCTGTCTCGAAGTTCATCTCTGACCACGAAGTCCATCTCGGTCGACGCCCGGTGCATGGTCAGGATAAATCGTGCTATACGCGCACGAAGCGATATTTCAGACTTGGTCTCTCATCTGCCCTCGTTCCAGGCCTTCAGAAACGCCCGGCCCAGGTAGCCGGCGATCATCCAACTGCCGAGCGCGCTCAGCACCCGGAAGTCGACCGCTCCGACGATCATGGCGATGGTCAGGCTGAGCACGGCGACCCCGACGACGAGCGTAATCAGCCCCAGTGCGCCGACCTTCAACTGCTGGTCGCTGCCCAGGCTTCGGAACCGGGCAACCACCCCGCTGCCGGCGACGCCCGACCGGGGATGCCGCCCGGCCGGACCGGCGACGGTCTCCGGCTGCGGGATCTCCGCCGGGTCCCGGGCCGGCAGGTCGATCCGGGACTGCACCGGGACTGCTGCATCGGCGAGCTCGGCGGTGGCACCCTCGTAGACCGTCGGTTCCAACTGCAGACTGACGCCGTCGTCACCGATGAGCTGACGGCCACCGTCCGGCCAGGCCAGCATCGCCGCGCAACGGTCGTAGCGCACCGATACCACCTGCCCGGACTGCCCGGACCCGGTGACGAGGCTGACCCCCTCCGCCCCGACGATCAGCCGTTGGCCGTCCAGCCCGCCCAGCCCTCGGTGGCTGGTGCCGGGAAGCAACCCCACCAGGCCCGGCTCGGCCCGGGTGAAACCGGCCCAGTCGGCACCCCGGCCACGGGGCGTCATCAGCAGCGACGACGCGTGCGCGGTGGTCGCCACCGCATGCACCGACTCGACGGTGACCTCCTTCAACTGCCGGGTCAGGTCGTCACTGGACCGCACCGGCCGGCCGGTGAGCAGGTTGAACGCGATCGACGGCAGCCGCGCGCCGTCCGCTTCCACGCTGGACAGCGCCTCGGTGGCCTTACCGACGACAGCGGCGACGTCCGCTTCGTCGATCCGACCCACCCGGATCTTGGCCAGTACATCGACGAAGCCACCGAGTACCGCGTCCTCCTTGCCGTTGGGAGCGTCCGCGAGGGCGGTGACCACCGCGTTGCCGTCGCCTCGTGGCTCGTAGTCGGTGGCGGTCGTGTATGACAGGCCGTCCCGCTGCCGCAGCGCCCGAAACAGCTCCCGCTCGACGACACCGCTGAGCACCCGGGCGGCCGCCCCGGCGGGCACCACCGCGTCCATCGCGGTCGCCCGACCCGGCCCGTAGAAGAACGCCGGCGTACCCGCCAGCGCCGACGAGGCGGCAGGGGCCGGCATCCGGGTCCCGGACGGCAACTCCAGCCGCAGATCCGGCGGCAACTCGGCACCCGCCAGCCAGAGGACCGCGTTCTCCCGGGTGAAGTACCGGGCCGCCCACTCCTGCAGGTCCTCGGCGGTGATCGCGGGCAATCCGAGCTCGGCATACGCACCCAGCCCGTAGTCACGCGCGCCGTAGCGCCACAGCGGCAACTGGTCGGTGGCGGCAGCCGGCCGGCCGGCCCACTCGGTGTCCAGGATCGCCTTCTCGGTGTCCAGGCGGTGCACCGGCAGTTCCCGCAACGACCTGCACACCCCGGTCAGAAAGGTGGTGATGTCGTCGACGGAGCCCGACAGGTGAAAGTGGGTCACCACGCTGCCGGTGGTGCCGTTGTAGTGGTAGTCGGCGGCGCCGAGCGGATGCAGCACGAGGTGTTCGAGCAGATGGGTGAGGCCACGCCGGGCCAGCGTCTCGTCGGCCTGGCCGACCCGGAACATCAGCCCGGCGTGCGTGGGCCCTCCGGTCGGGGCCAGCAGCGCCGGGATCCCGTCGACGTCGAGTTGCCGGATCATCGGGCCTCACCTGCCGCCTTCGTCGCGAGTGTACGGAACCGTCCGAACGCCGCCACCGGGTCCTTGAGGTACGCCCAGGCATCGGCCGCGACCAGGTTGCCGACCGCAGCGAAGTGCGGTGCGGCGGCGGCGTGATCGCCGATAACGCTGAAGATCATGGCGAAGGCGTTGTGCGCCTCCACCCACCCGTACGACTGCTCCGCGTCTGGATGCAGCACCGACCTGGCGGCGGCGTCGCGCAGCTCCTGACGCACCTGCGGGTCGGCGCAGTAGTCGCGCTGCGCCCGGCCTTCCAGCTCCAACCAGTGCTCGGTGTGGGCCTCGGCGACCAGCCTGCCGTTGAGCGCACCCGCTGGCGCGGCGGCAGCCGCCTCCCGAGCGAAGGCGTGCATCTGCTCGAACGAACCGCCCCACTTCGGACACAACTGCTGCAGTAGTTGCCGCTGCCCGGGGAGGTGGTGCGGGTCGGTCTCGGCGAGCCGGTCGTAGCGCCGACGCGCCTCGGACCGGCCCAGCTCCAGACCCCGGGCGGTGACGAGGCGGTACGTCCAGGCCGCGCAGTTGTCCGGGTGGTACGCGGTCGCGTCGATGAGCACCCGTTCGGCGTCGCGCAGGATCCGGTGGAACTCGCGGAACTGGTCGCGGCTGACATGCTCGGCGCGCAAACTGGTGCGGACCGCCCAGGCATGCTTGATCAGACAGGCGCCGAGCAGCGCGGCGGCGGGACCGTCGGTCGGGTCGGCGTCGTGTCGGCGTCGGGCCACGTCGTGGGCGGCGTCGACCGAGCTGGCGTACCAGATCAGTTCGGTGCCGACGCCGGACGGCCTGGTCGGTCCGGCGGGCGGCTGACCGGTGAACAGCCGCGACGCGGCGGCCCAGTCCGCCTGGTCGAGCGCGGCACGCAGCTCGACGAGCTCCGGGTATCCGGTGGTGAGATCGGTGGTGAGGGTGAGCGGTGGTGCGGCAGGCATGCGGCGCATAGTAGAGGGCTGCCGTCAACGGCGGGGACCCGGTTTTCCGCCGTGGACGCTGCTCGCGGGGGCGCGTCGCTCAGCGACAGGCAGCATCCGGACCCCGCCGGGCGATCCCGGCGGGGTCCGGATGGACGGCGTACGGTCGGCTGGACGGCGTACGGTCGGCTGCTCCTCTGAATGTCAGTCGACGACGGTGACGATCCGACGGCGACGGAACATCACTACGGCCACCGCACCTGCGACGACGAGGACCGCGCCGACGCCGGCCAGCAGCCCGGCGTTGGCTCCGGTCACCGGCAGCCCGCCGCCGGCACCTTCGCCGCCGCTGCCGAGGGTGATCTCGGCGGTGTTGTTGTCGGTGTCCGGGTCCTGCACGCCGCCGTCGATGACGATCGAGCCGGCGGCACCGGCCGCGCCGACGATCTCCACCTGGAACGGGTAGTGGAACGACTCCCCCGCCACCGGACTGTGCGTGGGCCGGCAGAAGTAGACCAGGCCGTTCGGCTGACCGCGGTCGTCCCAGACCGGGCTGCCGTCAACGACCGGGGCGCAGCGGTCACCGACGGCGACCGCTTCGACTCCGACGGGCAGCGTCACCACCGCGGACGGGGCCCAGGCCTGGCCCGGCAGGATCAGGTCGGCCGGGCCGTCGTTGCGCATGCCGACCTCGATGTCGACCACGTCGCCGACCGCCCCCTGCACCGTCGCGCCGATCGCCACCGAGTCGGCCGGCTGGTTCGGAATATTGACCAGGAATTCGGTCCAGTTGTCGGTGTCGTTGAGGTCCGGCAGCGGCTCCAGGGTGGCCAGGCGGAGCTCGTTGCCGGCGGATCGGGCGGACATCGTGCCGAGGGCCGCGACCTCGTCGTCACCCAACGGCAGCACCGACACCACGACGATCCGTTCGGACGGGCCGGGTGCGGTCTCGCCGACCCTGACCCGCAGCGGGGTCTCCTCGTGCAGGGTGAACACCTCACCCGGGCCGACCTCGCCGAGAATCTGGCAGGTCAGCTCGAGGAAGTCGGCGTTGTACTCGCAGTTGTCGTACCGGTCCGGCAGCTCGAGGTCCAGGCCGGTGCTCAGCACCACCTGTACGCCGGCGGCCGCCACCGTGCCGACGTTCGCGGCCCGGACCGGCACGTTCGTGCTCTCCCCCGGCTGCAGCGTCACGTCGTCGATCTCACCGACCACGAGATCGACCCCGGGCCCGGTGAGCTGGACCCTGCCGGTGGTCTGCTGCTCCTCGGGCATGTTCGCGGCGGAGGTGGTGACCTCGATGACGCCCGAGTACTCCAGGACGTCCAGGTCACCCGGCAGGGCGTCGACCCGGTAGACGTGCGTCGAGTCGCCGGCGAGTTCGTCGAGCGTGCAGGTGGCCACCTTGCCGGCGACCGTGCAACCCTGGCTGGCACCGGGCAGATCGATCCGGAACGCGTCCGACACCGTGGACGCGTCGATCGTCACCGACACGTCGACGGCGGCGGTCGGCACACTGTTGCTGATGGTGATCTCGATCGGCTTCGGCGTGGTCGCGTCCATCGCGATGTTGGTCACGTACTCGATGAACGGCGAGACCCAGGCGATGTCGTCTGACTCCACGGCCTGCGCCGGGGCGGCGATCGAAAGGGCGGCCAGGCTGGTGGCCGCGCAGCCGGCGGCGAACCGGCCGAGGACTGTCATTCTGGGCATGCTGCGGTTTCCCCCATGGAATGTCGAAGCAGCGGATGAGCGCGATGGCTTACAGAGGACAGCGCACATTAGTCATATCCGATGACGCACCGCAACCCGATGGCACATGGTCCCTCGCGGATGGCTACGTGCCCCGCAAGCTCCACAGTGTCTGATGCTCGGCGGGCGCGGGGCGTGCGTCGGCGATGTTGGTGGTGGTACCGACGACGCGGGCCCGCGATCAGAGGCTGACGTAGCCGTGCTTCCAATGCCCGACGAACACGACATCGGACTCCGGCACGCCACGGTCGGTGACGAGATGCCCGCGAAGACCGGTGGGCATCTCCTGGTAGATCGCCATGCCGCCATCCCGCACCGGGCCCGGTTTCCCGGCCGGACCCAACGCCGGAGCGTACCGGCGTAGGGGTTACCGCACAGTCACCTCGGTGCTGCCCATGCCCCTGAGTCCGCGAGGGCGAGCGTGGCGCGGGCAGTGAAGGATCTTGCGAGTCGATGAGGAACCGGATCGGAACACGAGAGTTGCTCGGCAATTGTGAGAGTATTTCTGATCGCATTGGCGATCTCTGTCTGGTTGTCGTATTCTCGCCTCTGCGTCGCGGGCACCTGTAGTAAACATCGTCAACGCGAAGGTCGCGACATGCATCGAGGGCAACGGGGCGGAGGTTGGGGCTGGTGCTGCTGACGTATGTTGACGAGTCGTACACTGATCGCTGGTTCGCCATGGCAGGACTGCTCGTCGACGGGCCTGCGGCAGTTGCGTTATCGGACGAGCTGGAGCGGGTTGCTGCCGCTGCGGCAGCGGCGTATCAGTTGGATGCAAAGGTCGAACTCCATGGGCACGAGATCTTTCACGCGGGTGGCGACTGGGCGGGAGTTCCGGTCCGAGCGCGGGTCGGTGTGTTCGATGACGTGATCGAAGCGGTCGCCGCGCAAGACGTCAAGGTCATCGCCCGAGCCATGGATGTAGTCGGGCAACGTGCCCGCTACCCCCACCCTGACCCGCCGCATACGGCAGTGCTTCAACACCTGTTGGAGCGGGTCGACGAGTGCGCCATCGAGCATGGCGACTATGCGTTGGTGATCGCTGACGAAGTCGACGGTCAAGCGAAACACCGGACTGATCTGTCGGTTTACCGAGAGGTCGGCACCAACGGGTACCGCCGTCGGAAACTGACGAGGATTGTCGACACCTTGCACTTTGCTCCCAGTCATGCCAGCCGGCTGGTGCAGGCCGCAGACGTAATCACCCTTCTGTACCGCCGTGTGTTCACCCACGAAGAAGCAGACGAGCGGTCACGGAAGGCGAAAGTCTCCATGTGGAAGCGGTTGCAGCCGCGAGTACACCATGAGCTGTGCTGGTTTCCGTCGAGCGGGGATCGGGGACAGAGCCAGCTCTGGGCCCGAGACTTTCGGTAGATGCACAAAGGGCCCGCGAGGCGGGCCCTAAGGCTGTGCGGGAGATCGAGATCGTCCCGCACTAGATATTCTAGCAGCCAGCCAGCCGGCCGAGCCACGCGCCGACGCCCCGAAACGGATCAACTCCGGCGCGACCGGGGCCACGTCCACGCCGTCGAACAGGCAGGGCCCGGCACCGGGGAACGGCAGGCGCTGGCGCGGTGCATCGACGAGGCACACCAGGTTGAGGGCGAAGAGGAGGTCTAGCCATGGGTGAGGGTGGCGATTGGGCTGTGCTGCGGGAGCGGCGGTTGGCTGAGCCCGACGCAGCTGAGGCGTACGAGGCGGCGCGGTTGGCGTTCGAGCTCGGTCGTTCGGTGCGTGAGCTGCGCGAGCGTCGCGGTTGGAGTCAGACGCAGTTGGCAACGGCGTCAGGGATGACGCAGTCTGCGGTGGCCCGGTTCGAGGCTGGCGGGACCGTGCCGACACTCGTGGTGCTGGAGCGACTGGCAGCTGCGAGATCGATCGAGGAGAAGGTGCCATGCAGGAGGTGAGGCCGTGACGAGCTACACGCGCTGGAGCGACGTCCGGAGTGCCTATGTCGAACGGGCCGGCGGTGAGGAGGCGGTCGAGGCCGGCAAGCGGGAACTGCTGGCCACCGTCGTCGGGCACCGCCTCGCCGAGGTACGCAAGGCCCGAGGCCTGACCCAGCAACAGGTCGCCGACCGGATGGGCGTCACCAAGGGCCGAGTTTCCCAGATCGAACAGGGCAAGATCTCCGGACAGGATGTCGTCGCCCGCTACGCCGCCGCGCTCGGTGGCCGGCTTCACCAGGCCATCTACTTCGACGACGGCGCCATCGCCGCGATCGCCTGACCCGCACCCCATCACCGCGTCAGCGTGAGGTAGCCGCTGATAGGTGTCCAGAGTCGGTCGACGGGCATGATGTGAATGCGGTCTTCGTAGGTGAACGAGCGTTGTCCGGTGCTGAACGCCACGCCGGCGATGAACCTGTCGCCGAGTGCGTCTCGTAGCGCTCGGAGGCCTTTGAGGTCGGCGCCCGCGACGCGTTCGTTCGCCTTGACTTCGAACGCGAGGACCCTGCCGTCGTCGAACTCGATGACGTAGTCGACCTCGTCGCCGTCGTAGGTGCGCCAGTGCCCCGTAGTTACGTTTTCGTCAAGCCAGGAGGCCTGCTTGCGGAGCTCGCCGACGACGAAGCTCTCTAGAAGGTGCCCGAACTCCGTCAAGGCGGTCGGGTCGAGTGTGGCGAGTTTGGCGGGAGAGACTCGCATCAGCCGGGCGGCCACGCCGGTGTCGACGACATGCACCTTCGGTGATGCTGCGGCTCGCGCGCGTAGCGTCGTACCCCAAGCAGGAAGTCGGTCGACGAGGAAGAGGTCTTCGAGGAGGCGGACGTAGCCTTCGATGGTCTTGCGCTCACCTGCGAGGCCCTGGGACGCGCTGGTGAGGTTGAGTACCTGCCCGGTTCTTCCAGCCAGTCGACCCAGCAGCTCGCGCAGCATGCTGCGCTGACGTACCCGGACAAGCTCGATGGCATCGCGCTCCAGCGACTGGCGGACGTAGTCGTCGAACCAACGGTCGCGCGCGGGGCCTGTGCGGCGCAGGGCCAGGGGGAACCCTCCAGCGCAGAGTCGATCAACGTACTCCGTCCGGGTGGTCGTCGACGCTGGCCTGGCTGCGACGGTCGCGTCGGGCGCTGCGCGAAGCGCCGGCAGGAAATCTTCATGGACGCCGCGTATCTCTCCTTGTGACATGGGCCAGATTGTCATGGTGTGCAGGCGTCCGGTGAGTGCCTGCGCGGTGCGGGGCAGCGCGTCCTGGCGGGTCGACCCGGTCAACGCGGCGGTACCCGGCCGGCTGCCTTCGCGGTTGAGTCGAGCCTTCAACGCGTCGAGGATCTGCGGGGCATGCTGATACTCGTCCACGCAGAGCAGGCCCGGCGTAGTGACGGCTGTCTGCGGGTTGGCCACCACGGCGTCGCGAATGCCCAACTCGTCCAGGTCCAGAACGGGGACCCCGTGCCGGTCGGCGAGCGCGCGCAGGACCGTGGACTTGCCAACGGAGCGAGGGCCGTGCAGGGCGATGACCGGCTCCACCCGGAGCAGGTCATCGAGCAGCGCAGAGACTCGCCGCTGCGCGATTCCGGCGAGTGGTTCCAGCACCCTGGCCCCCTCCGTAGCAATGAAGTACCGAATCCCAGGAGGTGAAACTACCACTATTCGAGAAGTGCGGATACCAAAATTTGAGCAACCGAGCTGCCAAATTTCGAGCACTTCACAGGGAGTCGCGGTCCAGCAGCCGGCTGGTCAGGGTCGTGGGGTGAGGCCGATGGTGGTGGCGAGGCGGGTCAGGTCGGGGGTGGGACCGGCCCGTAGGAGCGTGGCGACGACGGTGTGGGCGGTGGGTCGGGTGCGGGTTTCGGCGGGGGCGATCTGGTCGGCGGCGATGATGGCGCGGGCGGCGGCGGTGGGGTTGCCGGTGTCGAGGTAGGCGCGGGTGACGTCGATCAGGTGCGCGGCACGGTGCTCGGCGGGTAGCTCCCGCCAGCCGTGACCGGCGGTGCCGCGCTGGTGGTGGGTGATGGCCTGGTGCGGGTCGCCGAGGGCGGCGGCGAGGTGGGCGCGGGCGAGCGTGACCGTGGTCGGCCCGAAGGCGGTGGTTGTGTCGCCGTGGTCGGGGCGCCGCTGGTGGTGGCTCATGGTGGCTGCGTGTCTGTCGGCGCGGTCGGTGAGCTGGTGTGCGGTGGCGGGGTCGTTGCCGGTGGCGGCGGCGAGGGCGGCTTCGATCAGCAGGGTGCCGGCGAGGGCGTGGTCGTCGGGTGCCGGGTGGTCGGTCGTGGCCGGCGTGATGAGTGGTACGGCGGTGAGCGCGGCTCGCGTGGCGAGGGTGCTGCGGTGCAGGGCGCGGAGTGCCTGGGTGAGGGCGATGGCGGCTGCGGCGGTGTGCCGGGGGTGGCCGTTGGCGGTGGCGATGGCGCGGTCGGCGGCGAGCCAGGCGAGGTGGGGTTCGTTGAGTTTGGTCAGCAGGTGGGCGGTGAGCCGGTAGACCCGGGTGAGCAGGTACCCGGCGTCGGGGGCGTCGCTGGTGGTGGTGTAGCGGGTGTGGGTGAGCAGGTCGGGCAGCATGCGGAGTAGTTGCGGGTAGTGGGCGTGTTGGTAGGCGGTGTGGGCGTACTGGATGCGGCGGTGCAGGTCGTCGGCGGACGGTGACGGTTGGTCGGGGGTGGGGGTGTCGTAGCGGGCGAGGGCGGCGCGGAGGTGTTCGACGGCGGCCGCGACGTCGGTGGCCGGTTCGGGTTGGCTGGTGGTGGGGCCGAGGATGACCTCGGGGGTGACGCCGAGGACGGCGGCGACGGTGTGGACGACGGAGATCCGGTCGAGGGCGCGGATGCCGCGTTCGACCTTGTCGACCCAGGAGTGGGATTTGCCGATGCGGTCGGCGAAGACCTGTTGGGTCAGGCCGCGTCGGGCGCGGAGTTGGGCGATCCGCCGGCCGATGGGCTGGTCGGCGATGCGGTGGCGGCCGGGCGCGGTCATCGGTGCATGCTCCGGTGGATGGCCTCGGTGGTCGCCCCGCAGCGCGGGCACCACCGTGACTTGACCCGGAACGCGAACAGGCCGAGGAGGAAGCCGGGCATCAGACCGGCGAAGACGATCGGTAGCAGTCTGGCGATCACGAGCACTCTCACCTTCTGGCGGGGGCCGGCGGGTCGGAGCGTTGCCACGCCCCGACCCCCGACGGGTCGCCGCATTGCCGCAGCGACACACCCTGCGGGGCTGATTCGTGGCGTATCGACTACAGATTGCAGCATCACTTGATGCATAGCAAGACCACGTTCATGATCAATGATTAAAAGCATGTCCTCAGGGGCAGACAGATGAGCAACGGTCGTGCAGAATCATGGCCATGCCTCGATTTGCCCCAGCCACTCCACGCTCCCGGCGACTCGGCCGCGATCTGCGCAAGCTCCGTGAAGCCAAGGGCCTGACCGGCGAGGAAGTCGCCAAGTCGGTCCGCTGCTCGTCGTCGCGGATCAGCCGGATCGAGTCCGGCGAGATCAAGCCACGTGCCGGTGACGTCATGGAGCTGCTCGTCGCCTACGGCGTCCCGCTCGACGCCGAGCCCGGCTCGTCGCTGCTGGCCCAGGCCCGCGACCTGCGCGAGGACGGCTGGTGGCAGCGCGTCGGCGGCAAGTACGCGACGTACATCGCCTACGAGACCGAAGCCGTCGAGCTCAAGAACTACGAGCCGACGCTGGTGCCCGGTCTACTCCAGACCGAGCGCTACGCCCGCGAGGTCAACATCATCGGTCGGGAGGTCGACCCGGACACGGTCAACCAGCGAGTCGCCACCCGGATGACCCGACAGGAGGTGCTGCACCGGCAACCGACACCGCTGCGGCTCAAGGCGATCCTGTCCGAGGCGGCGCTGCGTACCGAGGTCGGCGGCCCGGACGTGCTGCGCGACCAACTCTCCCACCTCGTCACGCTCAGCGAGTTGCCCAACGTCACGATCCAGGTGCTGCGCTTCGAAGCCGGCGCACACCTGGCCATCACCAGCGGCTTCGCTCTGCTCAGCTTCGAGCGGGACGATCCACCGCTCGGCTACATCGAGACCCTGGCCGGTGAGCTGTTCCTTGAGTCAACCCGCGACCTGGCGCGAATCTCGGCGGCGTACGACAATCTCAGCATGCTGGCAAGGTCGCCGGCCGAGTCGGTCAAGCTGATCAAGGAGCTGAGCGAGGATGGAACGTAACACCTGGCGCACGTCGAGCCGATCCGGCAACAACGGCCAGTGCGTCGAGGTCCGCGACCGGGGCACCCAGATCGACGTACGCGACTCCAAAGCCCCCGCCGCCGGGACGCTGACCTTCGCCCCCACCGCCTGGACCACCTTCACCACCACCATCAAGACCCACGGCGCCCGCCCGTAACCCCTGGCTCCCCCTGCTCGTGGCGACTCTCCACACGGGCCGCCACGAGCGCACCAACTGCGTCAGTCACGGCCGATGATGGTTGCCGAGTCGGGAGGCGGCATGCGCCGACGGATCTACCTGACCCTGCTCGTCTCCGCGCTGACGTCACCGGCACACGAGTGGATCATCGCCCAGCAGCCGACGGACGTCGCCTCGACGACCGGCCGGCCGCTGTCCGGTGAGGTCGTCGACCACCTCGACGCCGTCACCGCGAGTCTGCGGCGGATGGACGACCACCTCGGCAGCGGCCAGACACTCGGCCTGGTCCGTCAGCACCTGGCGACCGTGGTCGCGGTGCTACGCGAGCGCCGCTACACCGACTCGGTCGGGCGGCGTCTGCACTGCACCGCCGGTGAACTGATGCGCCTCGCCGGTTGGTTGTCGTTCGACGGCGGCAACCACAGCCAGGCCCAACGGTTCTGGATCGCCGGCCTCTACCAGGCCCACGCCGCCGGTGACCGTGGCCTCGGCGCGAACATCCTCGGCTTCATGTCCTGCCAGGCCAAGGACCTCGGCCAACTCCGGCAGTCGATCACCCTCGCCGAGACCGCGCGAGCCAGCTACCCCGCCACCAGCCCGAAAGTCGGCACGATCCTCGACCTGCGCGCCGCTGAGGCGTACGCCAACAACCACGCCGTCACCGACACCCGCCGTGCGCTCGACAGCGCCTTCGACCGGCTCACCGACGAACGTCCGGAACACG
>NZ_JBSWXD010000174.1:0-12701 GCF_056160425.1 Micromonospora sp. ABR4_055 | reverse complement strand
CGGCCCGGCCGTACCGGGCCCGCCGGGCCGGGTCGGCGACCAGCCCGGCGACCGCCCCGGCGAGCGCCGTCGGGTCACCGGGTGGCACCAGCAGCCCGGTCACCCCGGGCGTGACCAGGTCCATCGGCCCGCCGGCGGCCGGCGCCACCACCGGTACGCCGCTGGCCTGCGCCTCCTGCACGGTCTGGCCGAAGGTCTCGTGCGGCCCGGTGTGGGCGAAGACGTCGAAGCTGGCGTACAGCCGGGCCAGGTCACGGCCGTGCCGGGCACCGAGGAAGCGGACCGCCGGCAGGGCGCGTTCCAGCTCCTTGCGGGCCGGTCCGTCACCCACCACCACGACCCGTACGCCCGGCAGCCGGCTGGTCTCGGCGAGCAGGTCCACCCGCTTCTCGGCGGCGAGCCGGCCGACGTAGCCGACCAGCGTCTCGCCGCCGGGGGCCAGCTCGCTGCGGGTCCGTTCGCAGCGGTGAGCCGGGTCGAACCGGACCGGGTCGATGCCGCGGCCCCAGATGCGTACCCGGTCGATGCCGTTGGCGGTCAGGTCGGCGGCCGCGGCGGTCGAGGGGGCCAGGGTGCGGTCCGCCGCGTTGTGGATCTCGCGCAGCCAGCGCCAGACCGTCGCCACGCTCCACCCCAGGTGGTACGCGCGGGCGTAGGCGGCCACGTCGGTCTGGTAGACCGCCAGGGTGGGTAGCCGCAACCGGCGGGCCACCGTCAGTCCCCGCGCGCCGAGCACGAACGGGCTGGCCAGGTGTACGACGTCCGGGGTGTGGTCGGCCAGCACCTCGGTGAGCCGGCGGCTCGGCAGACCGAGCCGGAAGCTTCGGTACAGCGGCACCGGCAGGCTCGGCACCCGGATCACCGGGTACGGGTGGGTGCCGGCCTCCGCCCGCTCGGCGGCGGCCGGTGCCGGTGCGATGACCAACGGTTCATGCCCGCGTGCGACCAGGTGTTCGGCGACCCGAACCACGGAGTGCGCCACCCCGTTGAGGTCTGGTGGGAAGGACTCGGTGACGATCGCGACGCGCATGGGTGTCACGTTCGCGCCCGTGCGGGTGGCCGAGGCTACGCCGCGTTGACCAGCGGGCGAACTCTGCGGCAAGAGACCGGTTGGCCGGAGTCGACCGGTCAGACCTCGTAACGGGCACCGGCCCGGACGATCTCGACCGGCCCGTCGAAGCTCGACGCCGCCGCCTCGAACGTCGACGCCTCGCTGCCCCAGGCGGTGACCAGATGGGTCAGCAGCAGCCGGCCGACGCCCGCCTTGGTCGCGGCCTCCCCCGCCTCGCGGCCGGTCAGGTGCAGGTCCGGCGGATTGTCCACCCCGTCGAGGTAGCTGGCTTCGCAGAGGAAGACGTGCGCGTCCTGGGCCAGCCGCAGCAGCGCCTCACAGGGTGCCGTGTCCGACGAGTAGGTCAGCACCCGGTCGCCGTGCTCCACGCGTACCCCGTAGGTCTCCACCGGATGGTTGACCCGGTCGACGGTGACCTGCAGCGGACCGATCGGGAAGCTGCCGGGTTGCAGGCCGTAGAAGGTGTAGACGTCATCGACCGGCTCGCCGCTGATGTTGTACGCGGTGGCGATCCGGTCGGGTGCGCCGGCCGGGGCGTAGACCGGCAGCGGCGGGTACGGACCGTCCGGGGCGTAGCGCCGCACCACCACGTAGGTGCAGGCGTCTAGCATGTGGTCACAGTGCAGGTGAGTGAGCAGGATCGCGTCGACCGCGTGCAGGCCGGCGTACCGCTGCAGGGCGGACAGCGAACCCGAGCCGAAGTCGACGAGCAGGCGGAACCCGTCCGCCTCGACCAGGTAGGCCGAACAGGCGGCCTCGGGTCCGGGGAAACTCCCGGCGCAGCCGAGTACGGTCAGACGCATCAACTGTTCCCACGGACGCGGTGAGACACCGGCGATGCGCCGTTCATGCCATCGAAGATCTCCACCAGCGGCTCTGCCACGCTCGGCAGCCTACGCCGCAGCCAGCAGCGGTATGAAAGATCCGCTGCAACTTGTCGTCAACGTGACACCGAAGCGCGAACAACTGGAGCGACTTCGACAACCCGCCCCAGGATCGCCCATAGCGCAACCAATCATTTGCACCGGAGCACCAGGCCACAGACGACGCCGACCGGTGCGGCTCAGGCCCAGAGCTGACCTTCCAACGCTTCCTCGGCGTCGGACAGCGTGCCGCCGTACGCACCGGTGGAGAGGTACTTCCAGCCGCCGTCGGCGACCAGGAACGCCACGTCGGCACGGCGGCCGGCCTTGACCGCCTCGTGCGCGACGGCGAGCGCGGCGTGCAGTACGGCACCGGTCGAGAAGCCGACGAAGAGCCCTTCCACCTCGACCAACTGCCGGGTCCGCAGCACCGCGTCGCGGGTACCCACCGAGAACCGCCGGGTGAGCACGCTCGCGTCGTACAGCTCCGGCACGTAGCCCTCGTCGATGTTGCGTAACCCGTACACCAGCTCGCCGTAGCGGGGCTCGGCGGCGACCACCTCGATGCCGTCGACCTTCTCCCGTAGGTAGCGCCCGGTGCCCATCAGGGTGCCGGTGGTGCCGAGCCCGGCAACAAAGTGGGTGACCGTGGGCAGGTCGCGCAGCAGCTCCGGCCCGGTCGTCTCGTAGTGGGCCTGGGCGTTGCCGCTGTTGCCGTACTGGTAGAGCATCACCCAGTCGGGGTGCTCGGCGGCGATCTGCTTGGCCGTGGCCACCGCCTGGTTGGAGCCGCCGGCGGCCGGCGAGAAGATGATCTCGGCGCCGTACATCCGGAGCAGTTGGACCCGTTCGGCGGAGACGTTCTCCGGCATGACGCAGACCAGCCGGTAGCCGCGCAGCTTCGCCACCATGGCGAGTGAGATGCCGGTGTTGCCGCTGGTCGGTTCGAGGATGGTGTCGCCGGGCCGGAGCCGCCCGGCCCGTTCGGCGGCGCGGACCATGAACATGGCCGCCCGGTCCTTGACACTGCCGGTCGGGTTGCGGTCCTCCAGCTTGGCCCACAGCCGTACCGGTGGTGCCCCGTCGGGCACCACCGGGGAGAGCCGGGGCAGGCCGACCAGCGGGGTGCCGCCACACGCGTCGAGCAGGCTGTCGTAGCGCGTCATGGCGGGCCGCTCAGCCGCTGACGGTGTTGGCGGCGGCCAAGGCGACGACGTCGCCCGCGCCGCCGGCCACCGCGGGCAGGATCGTCACGGTGTCCCCGTCGGCGACCTTGGCCTCGAGCGCACCGAGGAACCGGACGTCCTCGTCGTTGACGTAGATGTTGACGAACCGGTGCAGGTTGCCCTCGTCGGTGATCAGCCGGCCACGCAGGCCGGAGTGCTTGGCGTCGAGGTCGTCCAGCAGGGCGGCGAGGGTGTCCCCGTTGCCTTCGACGACCTTGGCGCCGCCGGTGTAGCTGCGCAGGATGGTGGGGACGCGAACTTCGATAGACATTGACGTGCTCCTATTGCAACGGTAGGTCGGACCAGACTGCGGTGCGGTACGGCGCCAGGGTCAGCGGCCGGACGAACACTCGTAGTCGACCGTGGTCGGGGTCTGCCCGAACAGGTACGACTGCACCGCGTGCGGGTCGACACCGGCGTCAATGAGATTGACCGGCTCCTCGGTCACCACCTCGTCCACGATGCGGAACGACCGGATCTCGGTGACCTCCGGGTCACGGGTGGAGACCAGCAGGTAGTGGGCCTCGGGCCAGCCGGCGATCGCCGCGTCGGTGCGGGACGGGTACGCCTCGGTCGCGGTGTGCGAGTGGTAGATCACCACCGGCTCCTCGTCCCGGTCGTCCATCTCTCGCCACAGATGCAACTGCTCCATCGAGTCGAACTCGTAGAACGTCATCGAGCGGGCCGCGTTCTGCATCGGGATGTGCCGGGTCGGCGTGTCCGAGCCGGCCGGTCCGGCGACGACGCCGCACGCCTCGTCGGGGTGGTCCCGGCGGGCATGGGCGACGATCGCGTCGATGATCGACCGGTCGATGCTCAGCACGACTCCAGCCTACCGCCTTCTCCGCTTCTCCGGCCCGGCCGGCCCGTGGCGGTCGTCACGCTGCTCGACACTGCTCGACACTGGTCGGCGCGTTGCTCGGCGCTAGTCGAACAACGCGCCGAGCAGGGACTCCTGCCAATAGCCCAGATAGGCGTAGACCGACAGCTGGAACAGCCGGCTCGACGACGGGTCGTCCCGCTCGGCCGCCGCCAGCTCGGCGCCGAGATCGGTGTCGGCCCGCACCTGCAACCGGACGCCCATCGCCAGCCGGGCGTCGTTGATCGCGCGCAGCCACGCCTCGGCCGCCTCGCCGTCCAGGCGGACCTCCGCGCCCGTGTCGTCGGCGTCGGCCGGCAACGCGGCGAGCACCGCGCCCGCCTGGTCGATCTTTGCCGTCTTGAGGTCGCTCTCGGTGTACCGCCGCAGCTCCGCCGAGCTCGCCGGATCGTCCCGGTAGGTGTCCGGAAAGAGCCGGTCGACCACCGGGTCGTCCCGTTCGAATCCGTCGGTGAGCAAACCCACCACCTCGCCGGCGACCTTACGCAGCACCCGTACCTCATCGGGTGAGAAGACCGCGACGATGCGCCCGTTGCGGCGCCGAAACATGCTCATGCCCGATCGACCGTCGCCCAGAGCCCGTAGGCGTGCAGCCGGGACGCGTCGAGCTCCATCCGCTCACGGGGCCCGCTGGACACCACCGCCCGGCCCTTGTTGTGCACGTCGAGCATCAACTCCTCGGCCTTGGCCTGGCTGTACCCGAACAGCTTCTGGAAAACCCAGGTCACGTACGTCATCAGGTTGACCGGATCGTCCCAGACGATGGTCACCCACAGGCGTTCGTCACCTGGCATCTCGACCATGTCCGGCGTCTCGACCGGAGCAACCTGGAGAGCCGCCATTCCCCCATCGTGCCACCGGCGGGGCCGGGGCGGACAACGCCCACCACGGTCAGCCCGGCGCGTCGCCACTGTCGATCGCATCAGCCAGCAGGTTGGCCAGGCCACGCCGTACCGCGGCGAACCGCAACGCGATCTCCTGGGACAGCGCGATCTCCACCGCCCGCAGCGCCTGCTGGATCCAGGACCGGGCCTGGTCCGGTGCCATCCCGGTCGGCCCACCGCGCGGATGCCAGCAGTCGGCGGCGAGCGCGACGCCGATCGGCGGCACGGTGCACCGGGACCGCTGCGCCGGGTACCCCGCGAAGACGTCCACCACCACGGGGGACGGCCCGGTGACGGGGGACGGCCCGGCTGCGGTGGACGGGACCGGCTCGCACTGGCCCGCAGCGGTCGTCAGAAGTCCTTCCGCGACCGCCGTGGGTGGATCCCCGAGCACCCGGCGGCGGAGCTGCTCACGCAGCAGCGGACCGAGCCGCTGCGCCGGATCGACCCCGAACACCTGCTCGACCACCTCGTCCACCGCGTCGTCCACGCCGACGGCGCAGGCCGCGCCGGCATGCAACGACAGGGCCAGGAACTCGCGGTCCAGGAAGCCGGGTATCCCGGCCGGTCCATTGCCGAACAGCAGCTCGCGTACCGCGGCCACGTGCAGATTGGCCAACTCGATCGCCAGGGTGTGCCGCACCCGCTGGCCGATCCGTCGCACCACCCGGTCCAGCTGCTCGGACCAGTCGGCTGCCGGCCCACCGGGCGGCAGCGGCGGCGGCTCGTCGTACGCCAACTGATCGGCCAGACCGGCTCCGGCCCGGTGCAGCGCCTCCCGGGCGGCCCAGTCGGTCACCTCCCGGCGGAGAAAGGCCGCGTCGCCGGTTGCCGCGTCGACCGAATGCCAGGGTGCCTGTTCCAGCTCGGGTACGGCGGCCAGCAGCGCCGCCCGCTGGAACGACTCGCCCGCGCTCTGCACGCCGGCCGCGGTGATGGCAACGAACACCGCGACACCGGCGCGCAGCGCCCGGCGCAGCAGTTCGTGTTCGACCTGCCCGGGCGGCGGCCCGGCACCAACCACGAAAACCAGCGCGCCGCCGCGTACCGCAGCGTCGAGCAGCACCGTCGCGCCGGCCGACCGGAGCGTCTCCAGGTCGGGCGAATCGACCAGGCTGAGCCGGCGCAGCGAGGCGTCCGGCCTGCTCACCTCGACCCTGCGCGGTGGACGGGGCAGGGCAAGCCCGGCACCGGACCGCGCCGACCGCGCCGGGACGATCCACGGCTGCGACCAGCCCGGCAGGTATGCCGCGATCCGCTCGACCGTCCCGTGCCGGATGACCAGGAAACTCTCGGGCGGCCGGAGGTCCGGCGACGATTCACCGTCGAGAAACGCGGTCAGCACGGCCCGGCGGCTGTTGGCGGCGCCTCCGACCACGACGGCCGCGACCGGTTCGTCGGCCGGGGGCGGCGATGGCACCGGGGCGACCATCGGCAGGTCCCCGGCCAGGTCACCTGGGCGGCGCGGCCGCCTGCGCTGCCGGGGCACGCGGGCAGCGGAGCGGATAGCCAGGCGATTCGACGGTGCTGTCACAGACTCCACAAGCTGAGCTCCTTCGGGCGTCATCGCCACGAAACACCAGTACATCGACGCTACGCGCACAATCACTTACGCAGTGGCGACCACCGTTACTCAACTGATCGAACACTCCATACTCAGCTGCGAACCGGCCGCGCCCTTCCCCCTCGGCAACTGTTCTATATGCTCCCCTGCCATGGGCCTGTGGAGCTTCGTGGGACGGTCCGAAGAGCTCGACCGGCTGTTCGCCGCAGCCACCGACGGCGGTCACGGCTTGATCCTCAGTGGCTCCGCCGGAATCGGCAAGAGCCGGCTGCTCCGGGAAGTCGTCAGTCGACTGCCGACCGAGACCTACGCGGTCTGGTCCGCCTCGGGCAGCGTCAGCGCCGCCGGCCTGCCGTTCGCCGGCCTCGCCCAGGTCCTCCCGGCGGACCAGCCACCCGGGTTGTCCCCGTCGGCGCTGCTGCGTTGGGCCGTCGAGTCGCTGCGGCAACGGGCCGCCGGCCGGCCTATCGTGCTCGCCATCGACGATGCGCATCTGCTCGACCCCTCGTCGGCGGCGGTGACCAACCTGATCGCCCGCTCCGGGCAGGCCACTGTGCTGGGTACGCTACGAAGCGGTGAGCCAGTGCCGCTGCCGATCCGGGCACTGTGGGCTGACGATCTCGTGGTGCACGACGAGTTGTCGCCGCTGGACGTCGTCGACAGCACCGGCCTGCTGATGGAGCTGCTCGGTGGGCCGCTGGATCCCACATCGGCCGAACGGCTGTGGCGGCTGTCCGAAGGAAACCCACTGCTGCTGCGGGAGCTCGTCATCGCGGCCCAGTCCGGGCAGGAGCTGGCCCAGACGTACGGGGTGTGGCGGTGGACCGGCCGGCTGGAGCTGGCACCGAGCCTGACCGACCTGATCGACACCCGGATCGGCCAGCTCAGCCCGCCGGTTCGCGGTGTCGTCGAGCTGGTGGCGTTCGGCCAGCCGATCGGGCTGCGACTGCTGCTGCGGACCAGCCGGCACGCCGACGTGGAGGCCGCCGAGGAACGCGGGCTGATCCGGGTCGACATCGACGACCGCCGGCAGGACGTGCACATGGCCCATCCGCTGTACGGCGAGGTGGTGCGCCGCCGGTGCCCGGTCACCCGGGCGCAGCGGCTGCAGGCGCAGCTCGCCTCGCTCGTGGAGCAGGCCGGGGCACGGCGCCGGGAGGACCTGCTGAGGGTCGCCGTCTGGCGACTCGAGTCGAACACCGCCGACGACCCGGCGGTGCTGCTCGACGCGGCCGGCCGGGCGTTCACCGGGTACGACATCCCACTGGCCGACCGGCTGGCCGCCCGGGCGTTCGACGTCGGCGGTGGGTTCGACGCCGCCGAGCTGAGGGCGACCATCCTGATGTTCCGCGACGAGCCCGAGCGGGCCCTGGCCACCATCGAGGCGGTCCGCGACGAGGTCACCACCGACGAACGACGCAGTCGCTGGTTGATGGTGCTCGGGCTGGTCGCCTACTGGGGGCTCGGTAACGAGTCGACGCTGGAGGACCTGTCGGCCGGTGCCCGCGAGCTGACCGACCCGGCCGACCGGGTCCGGGTCGACTCGTTCGAGGCGATCATGCGGTTGCACCGGCTGGAGTGTGACGCCGCGCTGCGGCTGGCCCGCGCCGTACTCGACCGGCCGGCGGCCAGTCACGCCGCCCACGGGCTGGCCCAGTGCACCATTGCCCACCTGCAGGCCGCGCAGGGCGACCTGACCGGCAGCGGCCGGGCCATCGCCCGGGTCGAGGCCGACGCTGCGCACTGGCGTACCGAACTTCCCTACCTTCAGCTGGCGCTGGAGCTCGGCCGCGGCACCCGGCTGGTGCTCGCCGGCGACCTGCCCGGGATCGAGGCGATCGTCGCCGAGGAGTTCGCTGACCTGGCCGACGCCGGCGACTTCCGGCTCGGGTCCGGCTACCTGTCGGTGGTCCGCGCGCAGGCCGCCCGGCTGCGCGGCCGGCTCGACGACGCGCTGCGACACAGCCTGCAGGCGTGCGCGACGCTGGCCACCGGCCGGGTGTACGCCGGGCTGGCCCACGCCGAGCGCGCACACGCGGCTGCCCTGCGTGGCGAGGCGGCCCAGGCCGCCGCAGCGATGGCCGACTCGGACCGGGCGCAGACGCCCGGGATGGCGATCCTGTATCCGTGGCGGGAGCAGGCGCGCTGCTGGGTGACGGTCGCCGAGGGAGACGTCACCGGCGCAGTGGAGATGCTGCGGGAGCTGGCGGACCGGCTGCGGACCGACGGGCTCGCCGGCCACGAGGTGATGGTGCTGCACGACCTGGTCCGGCTGGACCGGGCCGACCTGGCGGTGGACCGGCTGACCGAGCTCGCCAAGGTGGTCGAGGGGCCGCTGCCGCCGCTGGTCCTGCGCCAGGCGCAGGGCGCCGCCAACGGACCGTACGGTGCCCTGCTGCGCGCCGCCAGCGGCTTCGCCGGCCTCGGGCTGCACCTGTTCGCCGCCGAGTCGGCCGCGATGGCGGTACGCCGGCAGCGACTGGCCCGGTCGCCGGTGACCGGACAGACCAACGTGCTGCTGGGCCGGTCGCTCGGCCAGTGCGTCGACGTGCGTACCCCGGCGTTGCTGGCCGGTCAGCCCAACCTGACCGAGCGGGAGCACCAGGTGGCGAAGCTGGCGGCGGCCGGCGTGGCCAGCCGGGAGATCGCGCGACGGTTGTTCCTGTCGCCCCGCACCGTGGAGAACCACCTGCAACGGGCGTACGGCAAGCTCGGCGTGACCGGGCGTGCCGAGCTGACCGAGGCGCTGCGCGCCCTGCCCGACGAGCCGGGGGCCACCGGGCCCGGCCGGGCCGGGCCGCACCCGCCGGGCGGCCGTACAGTAACCGGGTGACCAGCTCCAGCCCCGCTCTGCTGACCGACCACTACGAGCTGACCATGCTCGCCGCCGCGTTGGCCGACGGCAGCGCCCACCGGCACTGTGTGTTCGAGGTCTTCGCCCGGCGGCTGCCGACCGGTCGCCGGTACGGTGTGGTCGCCGGCACGGGTCGGCTGGTCGACCTGATCCGGGACTTCCGCTTCGATGCGCAGACCATCCGCCACCTGCGCGACCGTGCGGTGGTCGACGCCGACACCGCACAGTGGCTGGCCGACTACCGGTTCACCGGGGACGTCGACGGGTACGCCGAGGGTGAGTTGTTCTTCCCGAACTCGCCGATCCTCACCGTCTCCGGCACGTTCGCCGAGTGCGTCCTGCTGGAGACTCTGGTGCTGTCGGTGCTGAACCACGACTGCGCGATCGCGGCGGCGGCGGCGCGGGCGGTGACCGCGGCCCGTGGCCGACCGGTGATCGAGATGGGCTCGCGGCGCACCCACGAGGAGGCGGCGGTGGCGGCTGCCCGGGCCGCGTACCTGGCAGGTTTCGCGGCGACGTCCAACCTGGCTGCGGGTGCCCGGTACGGCATCCCGACGGCGGGCACCTCGGCGCACGCGTTCACCCTGTTGCACGACGACGAACGGGCCGCGTTCGCGTCCCAGGTGGCCTCGCTCGGACGGGACACCACGCTGCTGGTCGACACCTACAGCATCAGCCAGGGCATCCGCAACGCGATCGAGGTCGCCGGGCCGGACCTGCGAGCGATCCGGATCGACTCCGGCGACCTGTCGGTCCTGGCGCAACAGTCCCGGGAGCTGCTCGACTCGCTCGGCGCCACCGAGACCAAGATCATAGTCTCCGGTGATCTCGACGAGTACGCGATCGCCTCGCTCGCCGCCGAGCCGGTCGACATGTACGGTGCCGGCACCGCCGTGGTGACCGGCTCCGGCGCGCCGACCGCCCGGCTGGTCTACAAGCTGGTCGAGGTCGACGGCCGGCCGGTGGTCAAGCGCTCCGAGAACAAGGCCACCGTCGGGGGCCGCAAGGTGGCGGTACGCCGGCACAAGCCGACCGGCACCGCCACCGAGGAGATCGTCGTCTCGCAGGGGGTGCCGGACCGGTCCAACGGCGACCGGGTGCTGCAACGGTCCTTTGTCGCCGCAGGCGAGCCACTGGCCCGGCCGACCATCGCCGAGTCCCGTGAGCACCTGCGCCACTGCCTGATCTCGATACCGTGGGAAGGGCTGAAGCTGTCCGCCGGTGACCCGACCATCCCGGTGACCGTCGTGCCAGCCGAGCAGTGACCGCCGGGCCGCGACCGGCGCGACCGGTGACCGACCGTTCAGGAGCCAGCAGCAGGAGGACGACGACCATGCACCGGGCACTGATCATCGTTGACGTACAGAACGACTTCTGCGAAGGCGGCTCGCTCGCGGTGGGCGGCGGCACCGACGTGGCGGCGGCGATCTCCCGGAGCGTCGCCGAGGCGCCGCAGCGGCGGTGGCGGCACGTGGTGGCGACCAAGGACTACCACGTCGATCCCGGCGCGCACTTCGGCGACCCGCCGGACTTCGTCGACACCTGGCCGGCGCACTGTGTGGTGGGCACCGGCGGGGAGGAGTTCCATCCCGGGCTGGCCGTCGACCGGATCGAGGCGGTCTTCCGCAAGGGCCGGCACGCGGCGGCGTACTCGGGCTTCGAGGGCCACAGCGACGACGGCATCGGCCTGGCCGACTGGCTGCGGGAACGCGGGATCACCGGGGTCGATGTGGTCGGCATCGCCACCGACCACTGTGTACGGGCGACCGCGCTGGACGCCGCTCGGGCCGGCTTCGACACCACCGTACTGCTCGACCTGACCGCCGGGGTGGCCCGGGACACCACCGAGGTGGCGATGGACGCGATGCGGGCCGCCGGGGTGACGTTGACCGGCTCCCCGGTACTGCGCCCGGCCTGACCGGCCACCGGCCTGACCGCGCCGGCCGGGGCCGGACCGCAGGTCGGGCTGGCCGGCGCGGATATCGGCTGGCCGGCGTCGTACCCGGCGGGCATGATGCCGGCCGGAGGTAACACCGACTGATGAACCTGACTCCTTACCGGCAGGCGCTCGCGCTGCCCGGTGTGGCCCGGCTGCTCGCCCTGTCGGTGCTGGCCCGGATGCCGAACACCGCCGCCGGAGTGGCGCTGACCCTGTACGTCGTGCTGGACCAGGGCCGGGGGTACGGCGCGGCTGGTCTGGCCGGTACCGCGTTGACCGTCGGGGCCGCGATCGGCGCACCGGTGCTGGGCCGGCTGGTCGACCGGCGTGGACTACGTCCGGTGCTGGCCGTCTCGGCCGCCGCCCAGGGCGTCTTCTGGGCCGTGGCGCAGGCGCTGCCGTACCCCGCGTTGCTGGTCGCGGCGGTCGTCGCCGGCCTGCTCAGCCTGCCGGTGTTCTCGGTGATCCGGCAGTCGCTGGCCGCACTGGTCCCGGCGGAACAGCGCCGTCCGGCGTACGCCCTGGATTCGATGTCGGTCGAGCTTTCCTTCATGGTCGGCCCGGCCCTCGCGGTGCTGCTCGCCACCGCGGTCTCCCCCCGGATCGCGATGGTCGCGGTCGGCGCCGGCCTGGTCGCCGCCGGGCTGGCGCTGTTCGTCGTCGACCCGCCGATCCGCGCCCGGCACGAGGAAGCTGACCGAGCGGGCGTCCGGATCACCCGCCGGGACTGGCTGACCCCGCAGTTGCTCGGGGTCCTCGCGGTCGGCACGGCGTCGACGCTGGTGCTCGGTGGCACCGACGTGGCGTTGATCGCCGCGCTGCGGGAGAGCGACCAGTTGGTCTGGACCAGCGTCGTGCTCGCCGGCTGGGGGGCCTACTCACTGGTTGGCGGGTTCGCCTACGGAGCGACCCGGCGTGCGGTGCCGCCGGTCGGGTTGATGGTCGCGCTGGCCGCCGCCACGGTCCCGGTCGGGCTCGGGGCCGGGAACTGGTGGACGCTGGGGCTGGCCTTGGCCCCGGCCGGGCTGCTCTGCGCGCCGACGATCGCCGCCACGTCCGACGCGGTCGCCCGGCTGGCCCCGGCGGCGGTACGCGGCGAGGCGATGGGCCTGCATGGTTCGGCAATGACCGTGGGCATGGCCGTCGGGGCGCCGCTGACCGGTGCGGTGATCGACGCCAGTACGCCGACGTGGGGTTTCGTGGCAATCGGCGCGGCGGGGCTGCTGCTGGCACTGCCGATGGTCGCCATGCAGTTGCGCCGCCGGGCGATGCTGGACCGGGTGCCGGCCTGCGGTGACGGGCTCCCAGAGGCACGACGCGGAGGAAGAGAGGGGGGAGCGGGGGGGGAGGGAGGGAGTGGAGGGGGGGGGGGGGAGGGGGGGGGGGGGGGGGGGGGGGGGGGGGGGGGGGGGGGGGGGG
>NZ_JBSWXD010000173.1:0-12847 GCF_056160425.1 Micromonospora sp. ABR4_055 | reverse complement strand
GAGAAGATCGTCGGCAGCGGAAGGGGGGGAGAAGAGACAGGCCGACCCCGCCCGCCCGGCCGTCGTCCGCGCCCGCTACGTCCACGTCAACGGCAACCCCTCATCCGTCATCCCACACCTGCGCCGGATCTGGGCCACCACCACCCGCCGCGACACCCACGCCCTCATCGACGCGGTCCTCGCCCACGACTGGGACCACCTCGGACCCGACCCCACCCCGGACCCGCGGCCTACCGCCGGCCAGCACCACGTTCGCGGTGTCGGCATGACGCTCGACGACACCGACCCGGAGCCGCTCACCGTCTTCCCGCTCAGCCTCGCCGTCGACCTCGTCGCGACGTGGATCTACGTGATCAACCCCGCCGACGACACGGTCACCGTGCACAGCGGCGACGGCGAACCGGTCGGCGTCCACCACCTCCGCTAACCCGTGAACCAGGAGACCCCCGTCATGCCCTGCCGAGCCGCGCCACCGCACCAAACCCGCCACCCCGGTCCCGACGACAGGGGACCGCGATGACCATCCGATCCCTGCTGTCACTCGCCGTCGCGCTCATCGCCGTGTTCATCCTCTGCGCCGGCGGCCTCGGCGGAACCCTCGCCGGCGGAACCGCCGCCGCAGGCTGTGTCCGTGTCCCCGTGGCCACCACACCCGGCCCCTCGTCGCCGACCGGGCCGACCCGGTGGCCGGCCGTCGGCGGCTGGGACAGCGGCCAGGTCGGCAACGCCGCCGCGATCACCACCACCGGCGCCCGTCTGGGAGTACCCGCACGAGGGTGGGTGATCGCGGTCGCCACCGCCATGCAGGAAAGCAGCCTGCGGAACCTGGCCGGCGGCGACCGGGACTCCGTCGGCCTGTTCCAGCAACGCCCCAGCCAAGGCTGGGGCACCCCCACCCAGCTCCACGACCCCGTCCACGCGTCGGAGAAGTTCTTCGACAGGCTGGTCACGATCGACGGCTGGCAGACGATGCCGCTGGCCGAGGCGGCCCAAGCCGTGCAGACCTCCGCCTACCCCGACGCGTACGCCAAGTGGGAGAGGCCAGCCGCCGAGCTGGTCACCGCGATCGCCGCCACCGCCGGCCTCCCCGCCGACGGGTTGGCCGGCTGCGGAGCCGTCGGCCCGTGGACCCAGCCGGTGCACGCCCCGGTCGGATCCGCATTCCGCAGCCCGTCCCGGCCGGGCCACGACGGCGTCGACCTCACCGCCCCCCGCGGCACGATCATCCGCGCCGCAGCAGCCGGCACCGTCCGCACCGTGCGCTGCAACGCCGTCCACGCCACCACGGGCGCGGACTGGGGCTGTCACCGCGACGGCCACCCCACGCTGACCCGCGGCTGCGGCTGGTACGTCGACATCGACCACCCCGGCGGCCTGCTCACCCGCTACTGCCACATGGACAAGGCCCCGATGGTGACGGTCGGGCAGCAGGTCGCCGCCGGCCAGCCCATCGGCCTGGTCGGCTCCACCGGCCACAGCTCCGGCCCGCACCTGCACTACGAGATCCACACCGGCGGCGACGCCAGCCCGGGCGGGGCCACCGACCCGGTGCCGTTCATGGCCGCCCGGAACGCACCCCTCGGAGCGCCGCCACCCTGACCGGCCCCATCCCCGCCGTGCGCCACGACCGAACGGCTCCCACCGCGACACCCTCCCCGAGAGGAGCACCGTGTGACCACCGACCAGGACACCGGCCACGAGAACCTGCTGGAGCGCCTGCTCCGACACCTCCTGTCCGGCGATGACCTCGACGAACCCTGCGACGAAGCCCGGCCAGCCCGTGCTGCTGGACAGCACCGCAGGGCCGGTGCCCGTGCGGAAGGACATCGCCCTACGGCGACGCCGCTGTCATGGCCCCTCAACCGCGGCGTGCTGATCCGGCTGTCCGACGGCAGCGAGCTCCACCTCGGCATCGTCACCTCCCGCCGCCCCGACAGGCCCGTCCGGTTCCGCACAGCCGCCGGCACGTCCGGCTGAACCGTCCGCCGCTCACCGGCGTCGCGGCACCACCGGCCGGCTCGAACCCGCGATGGCCGGCACCACCAGACCCGTGAATCGAGCCGCCGACACCTGCCTGCCCGCACGGCCCGAGCAGGCACACAAGCCCACCAGCGACCCACCCACACCAAGGAGGAACCACCATGCCCCACACCCCGGGCGAACCCACCGTCCCCGACCACGCGAGCGCGCCGTGCCTGATCGGGCAGCTCCACGACGACGGGCACACGGTCACCGCCGTCGCCATCCCCAACCGATCCGACCCCCAGCACGTGCTGCCGGTCCTCCGCAGCCTGCTGGACGGCGCCGACGGCGACATGCGGCTGATGACCGACCGGGTCATGACCCACGGCTGGATCCCGCTCGACACCCACACCCGGCCGGTGAACCCCACGCCGCCCAGGCTCCGCTTCGACCTGCACGACGCCAGCGTGCCGCCGCGCGCCGAGTGGCTGTACCTGCTCGGCGACCGCGAACCGACGGTCCTGGTCCACGAGGCGACCGTGCACGGCAGCTGGGCCCGGCACAGCAGCCACTGGCTACCCGCGCCAGCGGACGTCCCGCCACGGACCGGCCTCGGCGTCGCCGGAGACCTCGCCACCGGACACGGCGCACACCAGTGGCGGCCGGCGACGATCGGGCTCGCCGGCCTGCCCACCACCTGGCGGGCCGAGATCTGCTCCACCGAGTGGGCACGCGGCGTCATCGTCGCCCGCCTCGACCGGGAAGTCCTGCACGAGGTCATCGACGTGACAAGGCAATGGCACAAGGGCCGGCTGCCCGGCACCGGCCTGCCGATACTGACCCTCGCCGCCCACGTCCTGATCGTCCTGTGGTGGAACGGATCGGGACACGAGCAGACACAGCAGATCCAGCCCGGCCTCCAGACACGGCCCGACGGCACCGACGACGAGGTGACGTGGCGGCTGCTGCCGAACCTCGACGCACACTACATCATCGGCCAGCACATCCTGCCGTGGACGCTGCCCGCCGAAGACCATCCCGGATACCGGCCCGACGAGCTGCGCAACGGCGTCGGGCCGATCCGGGAGTGGATCACCGAGGCCGGACTGCACACCTCCCACCCGCCCCTGTGGGGCTACCCGCTGCCGCTCATCGCCGCCGCACTCGCCGATCTCGCCGACAACAGACCGGCCGCGCTGGCCAGCTACGACCATCCCTACCAGGTCACCCCCGCCTCCTGGAACGGCCGCTCCCAGGCGACCCTGCCGCGCCCACTCGGCGGTACCTGGACCGACGACCCGCTGGTCCCGGTCTTCAGCCCCTGGCAGGTCGCCACCCGCTGCGGGATCCTCCGCAGCCGCCACCACCAACCCCAGCAACATCCGCGAAGAAGGGAGAAACAGCGTGTCCGATCACCAGGACGTCCGCCTCACCCTCCCGGTGACGATCGGCGTCAACGCCAGCGGCCACGACAGCCACATCGACTGGGGTGTCTCCGGCCGCGACGACGCCACACCCGGCGACCCCGATCCCACCGCCGACGAACCCCCCGGCCTGCGATGACACCTTCGCGCCGATACGTCCGTGCCGGACCGACAAACCCGCGGCGGGTACGACCGTCATCGACAGCCTCCGCGCCGTCGGCGCCAGCGGCGAGGGCCGCGCCGGGCACTCCAAAGAAAGCGCACCTGACGCCGCGTACCGCCGCCACCTAGCTCCCCGCCCACCCCGAAATGGCGCGTGTCCACGAACCGACACGCGCAACCGTCCTGTCCGGAGACCCCATGAACGCAGACAACGACACCGAGCGGATCACCGCGGCGACGGCCACAGACGCCACCGCCGCCGGGCTGACCCGCGTCACGTTCAACGCGACCGCCCGCACGACAGCCGCCCTCACCACGATCCTGGCCGTCACCGGCGACAACAAGACCGACGCAATCAACAACAGCCTGCGCGCGATCGCGACCCTGCTCGCACTCGCCCACTCGGACGGCTCGGTGCACGTGATCGCCCCGGACGGCGTGACCCACATCGTGCACCTGCCCTGACCACACGACTCTGCCATCCCGCATCGGAAAAGAACGGCCGCTCCCACTCGCGCGAGGTCAGCGCCGCGCGCCGTTCGGCGGTTCCTGGACCGACGACGCGCTGGTCCCGGTCTTCAGCCCAAGGCAGGTGGCCACCCGCTGCGGGATCCTCCGCAGCCACC
Organism: Micromonospora sp. ABR4_055; assembly: GCF_056160425.1. Taxonomy (NCBI): domain Bacteria; kingdom Bacillati; phylum Actinomycetota; class Actinomycetes; order Micromonosporales; family Micromonosporaceae; genus Micromonospora; species Micromonospora sp. ABR4_055. The sequence continues at coordinate 8,673 of NZ_JBSWXD010000173.1, read as the reverse complement.
ACCAACCCCAGCAACATCCGCGAAAGGAGAAAAGCGTGTCCGATCACCACGGTCGAGCACCTGACACCCGCCAACCCAACGAACCGCACCCCGCCGTGTCCGGCGACCACCTCGCCCCGCGGCACGTCATGGTCGGTGACCTCGGCGTCTTCGCCGGGGACTGGGCGGCCTACGACCACCACGGCCGAACCCGCTACCCGACCGGCTTCGTCGGCCGTCTCGACGCCCAGCGAGGGCGCGACGGACAGTACGCGGTCTACTCCTGCGACCGGAGTGTCGCCGAGGTGATCGTCGCCGAACAGGAGCGCCTCCGCAGCGACACCCGGCAGCGACTGACCGCCGAGGGCCTGCGGGGGCCCGATCTCGACGCCGAGGTGGACCTGGCGTGCGCGCCGCTGCGTTTCGCCGGCGACGAGATCATCATGGACGAGCGACTCGTCCACGGCGACGCCGACGGGCTGTCCCGGATCTGCCCGGACGGCGACGGCCGGTACACGATCTGCGCCTGGCAGTGGGAGTGGCGCACCGTTGACCCCGCCGACTGCGACCGCGTCGTCGGCGCGGCACCGACGGCGGCGCAACAGCCTCCCCGAATCCCGCTGGTGCACAGTCCGCTCCACGTGCCGCACGACCGGCTCACCGTCACCAGCCTCCACGAGCGTCTGACCGCCAACGGGGTCGCGTTCACCGCGACGCTGTGCCTCGATGGCACGCCGGTCGGGAGGGTCGAGAACGAGGGCAACGGTCGCGGGACCTGGCTGCGCCACCACGACCCGGCCAGGTTCAGCTGGCGCGACATGCGCGAGTTCGTGCTCAGGTGCCGCTACCTGCGCCAGCCCACCGACGAGGAAAAGGTCCTGGACCGCCTGGTCACCGAGTACGACCTGACGCGGCAGATCGCCGCGCTGCCACCGGACACGACCCTGGCCCGGTCGGTCGACGACGACGGCGACTTCTGCGGCGACCTCGTCATCCTCGAATCCCTCACCGGCCTCGACCGAGGCGACCAGCCTGCGGCGTGGACCGACCTCGCCCGCTACCTGGCCACCGTCACCACCAACTCGTTCAGTACGCACCGGCAGGTGTGGCTCGACGGCGCCTGGCAGCGCGTGCCCGACCTGCCCGCGACCACCGACATCACGCCGAACAGGCACTGAGGCACCGCACGACGCACGACTTCGGTGGACCACCGAAGACGGTCGACACCACCACTCAGAAGGGGCGAGCCCAGCTCCTGGGCTCCCCCCTCCACCGCTTCACGAAGAGAAGGCAGGACGATGACCGATTCCACCCACCGTCACACGAGTCTTCGCGGCTTCGAGGACCCGACGAACTGGGCCGACCTCGGCCGCCGATTCCAGCGGATCCAGGCCATGCTGATCCACGGTGACGGCGAACCGGTGCTTTCCGGGGACGACTTCTACGGCGAAGCACTGCGACGGCTGTTCACGAGCGACTCCGGTTGGATGACCCGAGCCGAACACGAGTGGCACCTCCGAGGACTCCACGTCATCAACGGCGCGGCGGCGCAGACGGTTCACGGCGGAGACGGTGGCGCGAATCGGAGGCGACGCCGACGCGCGCCATCGCCACTGCCGGATGGGAAGCCGACCTGCTGGGCGCTGCACCATCACGGTGGCAGCGTCCAGGTCGCTGTGGTCCACGCGGCAGGCGGGCCTGTCGGCCTGGCCCGACCGGGCGGGGGAGCGCTGATCAAGGTACGGCGCGTCTGCGCCGACGCCGAGGGCTGGTACCGCCTCATTGACGACCGCTGGCCCTGGCGTCACGTTAGTCCACCCGCCCTGCCGCCCCGCTGCGCAGCAGGGGAGCGTCGCCAGTACGAACCGGACATATTCGAGCCCGACGGACCGGATGGCACCAGGTGCACGGTGTGCGGGGCGACCGGCTACGACATTGCCCACCAGGGGTTGCCGTCGATGGCCGGGTACGGCACCGACCACTCCCTGTCGTGCCGGATCTGCGGCTCCTCGGAGACCTACGGCGAGGAAATCGGCTGGAGCAGCCATCCCACGATCTGGCCACCGGACCTCGACCCGGCGCCAACGGCGGACGGAGAGGTGACGCGGCCGTGATCGACGACGACTACCTCCCCGGCGGACGCGACGTCATGCCCACGGCCTGGTGGCGCCTGCCAGAACCCGTCGGCTTCATCAAACGGGGTCCGTGGCAGCCAGATCCCGGCCACCACCAACCGCGCGGCCGGCACCGACCAGCCCACGCCGTCCGACCCTGACCACCCCACGGAACTGGCGCGGTCGTGGCAGCACCTGCCCGCCGACCGCACCCACCACCCGTCGCATGACGCCGACACGACAACCCCACCCACAGCCGCCGGGTCTGCGGACCACCGCGCCATCAACACCCTGTTCGTGCGCGCCGTGCCGGCCGGCCCCGGCCAGCACGGTGCCCACCCAGCCCAGGAAGGACCACGATGACCACCGACCGGATTTCCAGCCGCGCCAGCACCAGCAGGTTCGAACTGCACAACGTCGGCAACAGCATGCTGACCGTCGGCCCCCGCCACCATCCGCCCCTGTCCGACGACCTTGTCCTGGCCGTCGGGCACCGCACCTACTTCGAGTCCTCGTCCCAGTCGGTGCTGGCGACCCGGGCGCAGGTCCGCGAACTGCTCGACTGGCTGAACGCCTGGTACGACAACGGCTGGGACGGTGTCCCCCGCGAAGAGGGACCCACCACCGCCGACGTCATCGAGCACTACCGCGACACCGCCATCCGGGAACGGATCCGCGCCGACCACGAACGCATCGACGCCCACCGGCTGCTTGACGCCGCGATCGCGCTGATCCCCGCCGACACCCGCAGCCAGGACCTCGACGACGTCGCCGTCGACCAAGGACGCAGCTGGGCGCGACTGCAGAAGGAAAACGACCACCTCGAAAACACCCGCCGGGCATTCGTTCAAGGCCTCAGCGACATCGCGCAGTCGACCACAGCGTCGGCGGACGTACTACGCAAAGCCGCCGCACGCCTGCTGAAGGCCATCAAACCCTTCACCGGCGAGGTCAGCGACGCCGAGGCCGCCGACACCCCGCTGCACCACCGCCCACGGCTGGTCACCGCCGCCGACCTGCTCCCGACGCGGGACTGAACCCCGGGACGCCACACCTACACACCGTCCGCAGCCCGGACCCGAGGCACACCTTCGCCCCCCTTTCCACCACATCATCGAAAGAGAGGAAGACGCTATGTCCGGACCCGCGCTCGTCGGCGCGATCACCGCCGCCGGCACGTTCACCGCCCGCTATCTGCACCGGACGAAAACTCCCACCGACACGGTGGCCGCCCTCCGCGCCATCTGGGCGGACCGCTTCGGCCGCGACACCACCGCCACGGTGGACCGTCTGCTCAGCCACCACTGGCACAGCCTGTGCCCGGCCTGCACGCACCCCCGGCCCCCGGCCGCCACTGTCGCCGTCACCGGTGTCGGACACGCGCTGGCCACCCAGCAACTGGTGGTTCGTGGTCTGGTGGTTCGTGGCCACGTCGCCACCGACGCACGCTACGGCGACACCGAATGGATGTACCTGCTCGACGCGCAGGCGCAGATGGTCCGGGTGTACGAAGCCACCGTCCACAACCGGTGGCTGCCCCACAGCCTGCATCCGCTGGACCCCGACACCCCGCCGGCCCCGCGCGACCGGCGGTACCGCCGCGGCGACCGCGTCGCGCTCGAGCACACCACCGACCCGCACACCCGGCTGCGTCCCGGCGACCAGGGCACGGTGGCCTTCGACCAGGGAGAGTCCAGCACGGTGTCGATCGTCTGGGACAGCGGCTCCTGCCTGGCCATGCTCCTCGACGCCGGCGACCGCATCCGCCTGCTCACCCCGAACCCCGAAGCCACAACCCGGCCGCAGACGAGCCGATGAGCATCGGCAGCCCTCGACCGAGCCGTTGACGGCCGGGCTCCCGCCCGACGTCATTTCCTGATCCGCCCGCCCCGCCAAGCAGAAGGCCAAGCCCCGCCCCATGTTCGCGCCGGTCCTGACCCTGCTCGCGACCCAACCGCACCGCGCCTTCTCCATCGGCGACCTCGGCAGGGAGCTGCCCGGCCGGTCGTCCGGGGCGATCGGCTCCGTCCTCAACCGCCTCGTCGACCGCAAGTGGGCCACCATGTCCGGCGGGTCCCCCCGCCGGTACACCATCACCGCCGAGGGCATCGACGCGTACACGGCAGGGGCCGGCGCCAGCCGCGCCCCCAAAGCCACCGCGCCCACGCCCGCCGCGTCGGCGCCCACCCCGACCGGGCCGGCGCCCACCCCGACCGGGCCGGTTCCACCGCGTCCCGGCGCCGTCCTACGCCCCAACGGTTCCTGGTATTTGCCCCGACAACTCGGCGACAGCACCGACGTCGAGGTGCTGCGCCGGCTGCGCCGCGACAACGTCACGGTCCTGCTCTACGGGCCGCCCGGCACCGGCAAGACCAGCCTCATCGAGGCCGCCTACCCGGACGCGGTCACCGTCGCCGGCCACGGCGACACCACCGTCGAAGACCTGATCGGCACCTACGTCCCCCTGCCCGACGGGGGCTTCGAGTTCGGCTACGGCCCGCTCGTCGTCGCGATGCGTGAGGGACGTGCCCTGTTCATCGACGACGCCACCCTTATCCCACCCCGCGTCCTCGCCGCCCTGTACCCGGCGATGGACGGCCGGGCGACGATCACCATCGCCGCCCACCACAACGAGGTCGTGACCGCCGTCGCCGGGTTCTTCGTCTGCGCCGGTCACAATCCCGGCGTGCACGGCGCGATCCTCACCGAAGCCCTGGCCAGCCGGTTCGCGGTGCACATCGAGGTCACCACCGACATGCAGCTCGCCCGCTCGCTCGGCGTACCGAACGGGGCCGTCGACGCGGCGATCGCCCTCAACGCGCGGATGCGCAGACACGAGATCGACTGGGCACCCCAACTGCGCGAGCTGTTGGCGTTCACACGCGTCACCAACGCCCTCGGCCTCGACGCCGCCGTCGCGAACCTCGCCGCGATCGCCCCCGAACCCGACCGACAGGCGGTCATCGAGGCCCTCCAGCGGGCCTACCGCAGCACCGCCATCACCCCACTCACCCTCGGCAAGCAAAAGTAGGGCAGGCCGTCATGACCAGCGTTTCCGCGCACCTGAGCACCTCCGGCGTCGCCCCGGCGCCGGCTTCGCCCTGGAGTCCGTGGTCGGCGGCCTGGACCACCCACGCCGCCCGGCTCACCGGCCGTCCGGACGCCTCCGTCACCGTCACCCCCGCCAGCGGCGGCCCGCAGGGTTTCAGCTACCCCGCGACCGCCGAAATCCAGGTCGACGCCGACCTCATCGGAGACCCGGAGATCGCCGACCCCCGCCGCCCCGGACACCGGTCGAAGGTCCCCGCCGCCTACGGCGTCCTGCTGCACGAGGTCGCCCACGTCATCCACTCGCACTGGACCCCACCACCGTCGGTGCCACCCGTCGTCCGGGAAGCCGCGCTCCTGCTGGAAGAATCCCGCATCGAGGGGCGCTACCGGGCGGCCCGGCGCCGCGACCGCCGGTGGCTGCGCCGCGCCACGACCAGCCTCATCGTTCCCGACGACACCCCCACCGACACGACATGGAGTGCCGCCTACGCCGCCGGACTGCTCCTCGCCCGAGTCGACGCGAAAATCCTCTACCCGGCCGACGTCCGCGAGCCACGACGCGCCATCACCAACGTCCTCGGCCGCAACCTCCTCACAGGGCTGCGCGCCATCTGGCGGGAAGCCCACACCGTCGCCGACACCGACACCACCCGCATGACCGACCTCGGTGAACGCTGGTGCCGCCTCCTGGGCATCGACCCCACCATCAACCCAGGCCTACCCGCCGACGACGCGGCCACCAGCGCGATCGCGGCGGGCATCGCCACCCCGATCGACGCCATGGGCACCAACCCCTCCGACACACCCCAACACACCGCACCCCGCGGCGGCGGACCCGGCATCCACGTCGACACCGACACACCGATCACCTGGCAAGAGCGCGACGCCCGCGACACCGAACGCCAGGCCGCCAACCGGCTCACCGCCCTGCTCCGCCGCGCCCGCCACCGCGAACCCGCCCGAACCCTCGAACCCAGCAGCGCACCACCCGGACGGCTACACACCCGCGCCGCCGTCACCCTCGCCGCCCAACGAGCGGCCGGCGCCATCCCCACCGCCCAGCCCTGGCAGCGCGCCGTACGACGCCCCGTCCCCGACCCCGAACTCGCCGTCGGCATCCTCATCGACGCGTCCGGCTCGATGGACGCGTTCGCAGCCCCCATGTCCTCCGCCGCGTGGATCGTCGCCCACGCCGCCACCCGCGCCGGTGCCACCAGCGCGACCCTCGCCTACGGCGACCGGGTCACCGTCCTCATCCCACCCGGTCGCCGACCCACCAAGGTCCGCGACATGCACGCCGACGCGGGCATGGAGCGCTTCGTCGAGGCCGTCACCGAAATCGACCGGCTCCTGCACCTGTCCACACCCGGGACCGCGCGGCTGCTCGTCGTCGCCTCCGACGGCCACTACGTCAACCCGGAGCACAGCCAGGCCGCCATCACCCGACTCCACAACACCGGCTGCGCCATCCTCTGGCTCGCACCCGACAACAAACGCTGGCCGTCCAAGGTCTACGACCACACCACGACCATCACCGTCGACGACCCCACCACCTGCATCAACCTCATCGGCCACGCAGCCATCGACGCCCTGACCAGTGCCTGAACCCGCCCCGCCGCGCGGGGCCGCAGCACCACAGAGCACAGGGGGGACGGCTCCGACGACACGCCGTCGGTGGCCGTTCCCGCTTTCTACGCGCCGCTGGTGGATCACCGATATCCAGGCTCGCTACTCGAATCGCACCCTGCCGACGCCCGCTCGTGCGCGACTTGTCCGTGACGCGACCGTGAGCGTCAATCACGTGCGGCCCGTCTCCTCACTCATCGCGCCTATCCCAAGAGCCATTCTCACCTGAAAGAATAGTCATGTCTGCCGATTCCACCTCGCCGACTCCCGACGCGGTATTCGTCGATCGCTACGACCTGCCCTACTTCCTGCCGCTGTATCGCTCCGCCCACACCGGAATCGAGGCCTGATGAACCCGCCACGCGGAGGCTCCGAGCCCGCCGGCCTCATGCCGGTGGTCGCCGTCGACGTCGACGGCGTGCTCAAACCCGACCACCCACCGACTGCCCGTCAGCTCGGCTATCAGCCCCACGAGTACGACGGTCCCGACCCCACCGGCCGACCGGTGTCGGGCACAGTGTGGCTGCACCTCGACCACGGCATCTGGCTGCAAGAGCTGGCCCAACGTGCCGACCTCGTCTGGTGCACGAGCTGGGGCACGCTCGCCGCCACCTGGATCGCGCCTCGACTCGGACTACCCGACAACCTGCCCGTGATCGACCTCGAACAGGGCAGCGGCATACGGTTCGGGCACCAGCTCAAGCTCGCGCCGCTGTACCAAGCCGTAGGCACTCGACCGGTAGCCGTCCTCGACGACGAGTTCGGCGGGCGGGATCCCGACGAGGCCGCCGACCGCACCGTCAACGGCAAGAACACTCTCCTGGTTCCGGTCGACAGCGCCGCCGGCCTGCGACGTCACCACGTCGACATGGTCCACCGATGGCTCGACCGCCTCACTGAAACGGACTCGCCACCACCAGGGCCAGGCAGAGACGGCCCTGGTCGCCGGCTGCCGAGCCACGCGCTGAGGCTCGCCGACGCCGATGACGGGGCAGACGACGAGGCTCCCGCCCTCAGCGTCGGTGATCCGGTACTGCGCAAGTCCCGACTGCTGTCCAGACAGTGCGACACGTGCATCTTCCGACCCGGCAACCCGATGCACCTCGCCGAAGGCCACCTACGTGACCTGGTAGCCAACGCACTCCGCAACGAGTCATACATCATCTGCCACGACACCCTGCCCTACGCAGTAGACGAGGCCGAGCCGGCGATCTGTCGGGGATTCGCCGACCGCTACCCGACCCAGACGCTCCAGGTGATCGGACGGCTCTTCGGCTTCCTGGAGGTCGACCCGCCCGGCGAAGACGGGGACAGGGTCGACGGCAGCGCCCCACCGGCCGGGGGAGCCGCCGGCCGGGCTGAACGCCCATAGATCGTCACACTGGTGGGCTGAGCAGACAGATCGCTCAGCCCACCAGTGGCTCGTCGAGGAAGAAGCCGGTCCCTTTTTGCGTTTGTCGGCATGGTCGACGCCCGTCGGGCGGACAGCCCCGATCCTTGGTTCAAGGCGACCTGCGGTGCGGAAAAGCTGTCCATACGGGTTCGACCGCCCGGACCGGCGCAGGGACGGTTCGACATGTCCAGCGGCAGCTGCCGGCCCGCTCAGACAACGCCGGCTGGGGGGACAGGCCAGGACACTAGGCGTAGGTTCGGCAGGTGCTGGAGGCGTGGGGATTGATCCTGACGACGGACATGGCGTGGCAAGTCCGGCAGTGGCGGGCGGACGGCCACACGTGGCGCGCGATCGGAGCAGCCGCCGACCATGCATGGAGTACCGGTTCCGAGGCAACCAGCTCTTCGGAAGAGACCTGTGCCTAGACGAGTTGTTCCGAAGTCCCGTCAGTGGTCGTAGGCGATCAGGGACCGGGTGACGGGTGCGCCGGTCTTGTTGTTGTGCCAGATC
>NZ_JBSWXD010000172.1:0-12942 GCF_056160425.1 Micromonospora sp. ABR4_055 | reverse complement strand
ATTGAGAGGAGAAGGGGAAGAAAACAATGAGCCAACCCCCTTCCTCTTTTTTTCCGCCCCCCCCCCCCCCCCCCTCCCGGCGACCGGTAGGCCGCCGTCGATGCTGTCTGTCCTGTCACGATCCTGCTGCCCTTCCTCGTCGCCACAGGGGTGTTTACGCAGGTCAATAGGGTTGTCCTGCACCTGTCGCAACTCGGGGTACGGCGGTCGGACACCGGCGGATCATGGGATTGGCCGAACGTCTGAACACCTCGGTACGGACAGCCAGGTACCGCTGCTGTCCTGGTGATCGGAGGTGGTCCCGCTCCCTCTCAGCACGCTCACAGCGTGCCTGCACCATCATCGCCACATGCGAGCGGTGATGTTCGACGCGTACGGCCCGCCCGACGTACTCACCCAGGTCGACCTGCCGACCCCCGTGCCCCGTGGCGACCAGGTGCTGGTCCGGGTGCACGCCACCACTGTGACGTCCGCCGAGTGCGGGATGCGCAGGGGCGAACCCCGCTGGGGCCGGGCAATCATCGGCGTACGGCGTCCACGCAAGGGGATCCGGGTGCTCGGGCTGGAGTTCGCCGGCGAGGTCACCGCGACCGGGCCGGCGACCAGCCGGTTCCGGGTCGGCGACCGGGTCTTCGGCTTCACCGGCTTCGGTGTCGGGGCGAACGCCGAGTACAAGTGCCTGCCGGAGCGGGCGTCGATGACGACGATGCCGGCGAACGTGACGTATCCGCAGGCGGCTGCGACCGTCGACGGCTTCACCACCGCCTGGCACTTCCTGCACGACCTGGCCGACCTGCGGCCCGGTCAGAAGGTGCTGGTCGTCGGTGCCTCCGGCAGCATCGGCACGTACGCTGTCCAGCTCGCGAAGCATTTTGGCGCCGAGGTGCACGGCGTGTGCAGCGGCCGCAACGCCGAACTGGTCGGCTCGCTCGGCGCACACCGGGTGTTCGACTACACCGCCGAGGATTTCACCGCCAGCGGCGAACGCTACGACGTGGTCTTCGACACCGTCGGTCGCAGCTCGTTCGCCCGGTGCCGGCCGGTGCTCACCCGGCGGGGCTGCTACCTGCCGACGACCGGGCTGATGACGAACAGCCTGCTGGCGGCCGGCACGGCCGTCGCCGGCGGCCGGCGGATCCGGACCGGCATGTCGGTACGCAAGCACGCCGCCCTGGCCGCGCTGCGGGACCTGCTCGGCGACGGCCGGCTCCGGGTTGTCATCGACCGCAGCTACCCGTTGGCCGAGATCGTCGAGGCCCACCGGTACGTCGACAGCGGGCACAAGGTCGGCAACGTCGTGATCACCGTCGTGGACGGCGACGCCTCGCCTGAGTCGCGCCGCGCCGGGCACACGGCTCGGGAACCCAAGGTCTCTCCGCAGAGTTGATGCCACAGGTGCATCAAAATGCACCTGTGGCATCAACCCCGAACCGATGGCGTGACACTGCGTCGAGGTGGCGGACGACAACCCGGGCCGGCGTCGTCGTTACCCCCGGCCGGAGGCCCGCCGATCCGCAGCAGGTCCTGACCGGGCATCAGCGCCCGGTTCAGGCCGACGGATGCTGAGCGGGTGCCAGGCTGTCGTGGGTGTCCGGCGCGGTTGCCGGTGCCGACCGAGCGCGGTCGAGGCGGGTGGCGGCGACGTATCCGAGCAGCAGCCCGACGGCGATCGCGCCGGGCAGGTAGGTGATGCCGTCGTAGGCTCGCCCGTACTCCATCGGGAAGAGCGCGAGCCGGGACAGGGCAAGTGCGGCAAAGACCGTGCCGGGCGTGATGAGGAACCCGACGATCAACAGTGGCACGGTGAGAAGCAGGTGCAGGCCGACGCGTCGCGGGGAGGATGACCGGCTGTGTATCCCGACGACGGCCCAGGCCGCTGCGGGGACCGCGAAGGCTACGGGCAGGGTGACGACCAGGAAATCGATCAAAGGACGTTGCCCGTTCAAAGTGGGTTCGGGCGTGTACTGGAAGAAGAGGACACCACCGACTGCCGTGGTGAGGGCGAGAGCGGTTGGCAGCCGCCAGAACGGCCGGCGCAGCCGGCGCCTCGACGTGGCCAGGACACCCATGACGGCGATCACCGTCAGTACGGTGGGCAGGCCCACCGCGACCAGCAGCAGGGACGGGGGAGCCGATACCCCGGGCACGATGTAGAGCCGGGCCAGGAAGCCGCCCGGGACGAGGAACGCGGCCAGCACCGTGATGGTGACGACGAGGCGACGTGGTCGCGCGGGCGGCCGTCTGGTCATGGCCGGACGGGTCGAGGCCGCCCAGACCACGATGCCGACAACGAGCCCACCCGCAGCGAGCCAGGGCAGCAGCCGAGCATCCGCCCAACCGCCGCGCACCACCACCATGTTGACTCCCAGCAGTACGACCGAGCCGGCAAGCGTCGGTCGCAGTGGTCGGCCTCGGTAGGCGGCGGCGCACAACAGGCACAGCGCGGCACACACGATGCCGCACAGTTGCAACTCGTGCATCCACACCCGCCCCTCCTGGGTCGACCACCCCTGCCAGCCGGCGGGCTCCGAGGACGGCCATGAGCCGTTCGGTAGAGGGCCCGTCCAGGAGTTCTGTACCCCGATGTTGGGGGTCAGGTAGGCCAAGGTGACCGCCCAGGCCAGGACCGAGTAGACCGCACCGGCGAGGGCGGTACGGTGCCACCACGGGCCACGTGCGACAGCCGGGGTCTGGCCGGTCAAACCTGTGCTGGTCACGGTCGGGCTGGTCACGGTCGGGCTGGTCACGGTCGGGCTGATCCGTTCGGACCCACGCTGACCGGGGATGCCCCGGCCGGGATCGGGTGCCGTCGACGTGCTGGTCGCGGCGGCCTCGATCGGCCGGGCGAGTCTGATCGCATGGGCCAGGGCAAGCACCACCGAGACGAGGGTCAGATTGGGCAGGATCGCCAGGGCAGCCTCTATCGGCAACGAGGTGTCGAAGGCGTCGTACGTCAACAGCAGGATCGGTTCGCGTACCAGATTGGTGAGCCACCACCAGGGCTGACCCGCCGCTTCGGCCGGTGTCTGGGGTGCCACCAGCACCATCGTGTAGGCGCTGACCAGCATCAGGGCGGGAGCGGCCAGCACGGCCAGGCCGACGGCCGACACCAGACGCCTGCGGCGGGACAGCGCCGCGACGCCCGCCGCCACCGGCGGGAGCAGCACCGACAGACACAGTGCCACGACGACGGCGAACCAGGAGCCGTCCCAGACCCTGTTCGCACTACGGGCCAGCACATCGAGGGTGAGCAGGCCGGCTGTCACGGGTAGGGTCGCCCACCCACAGCCTGCCGGGCTGACCGGCCGGCCGGCACGTCGTCGCAGCAGCCGCCGGGCCAACAGCGTGCCGACGACTGCCGCGATAAGGATGTAAGCCACATAGCTCACGACGAAGAAGGTAATGACCGAGGCCATCGGTGTACGCGCCACCGCGTCGGTCGGCCAGGCCAGGGAGGACACCGCCATCGCTGCCGTGACCAGCACGAACAGCGGCGCAAGGAACAGCCATCCCGCGTGTATCTGGGTGGGTGAGGGTCTGGGCAGCCGGGGCAGCGGTACCGGATCCGCACCCGGTGGGCGGGCGAGCGCGAGACTGGCCGCGAAGCGGAGCTGCCGCCACTTCCGCAGCGCAGCGACAGCGCTTTCCTCATGGCCGAGTGCGTACAACTCGCCGGCCCACTCCCGGCTCATCTCCTCGCGCAGGTGTGCCGGCCAACGCCGTGCCGCCACGGCCAGCAGCCAATCGGCGATCCGCTGCGTCAAGGTGCTCACCACCCCGGCGCCGACGTGAAGGTCGCGGCGTCGGCGGCCCGGGTGCCACCGGCGCCGCGCGGGCGCAGTTTCGCCCGCAGGGCGGCGAGCTCGGCGCGGGCCGCCACCGCCCCCTCCGGCGTCAGGCGGTGGTAGCGCCGGGCAGGCCGTCCTTCTCTGCTGGGGTCGATGTCCTCCCAGTCGGCCCGTAGCCAGCCCGCCTCCTGCAGCCGGGCCAGGATCGGATACAAGGTGCCGCTGGGCTGGCCGGTGGCCTGCATGAGTTCCAGGCCGTACCGGCCGGCCTGCGGATCGTCGAGTAGTACCGCCAACACCTGAGCCACGCTGGTGGTGACCCGGACACGCTCAGTCATACGTGGACCATACTCGGTCTTCTACATAGGGGCTATCCCTCAAACTGGTCCGGGCGCCTACCGACGTTGCCTCCGCAACCTCTGATCAGGGCTGCAGCCACCATGGACTGCTGTACGCCACCCCGAAGTCGTTGCACGGGTGCCCGGCCGGGCCGGGCGTCGGGTTGACCAGCTCCGGGTCGGAGACCCGCAGCACGATCCAGTCGCCGTCGGCGACGTCGAGCGGCACCGTGAAGTCGGCGACCGACCCGGAGACGGTGTCGACGACGTCGACGACGGTCGGCACCGACGTCCCGGGACGCAGCACCTGGATCCGCAGCGGCTTGCCGTCCCAGACCGCTCCCCGGTCCAGGTCCACCTGGAACCGGACGTCACCGGCGGCCAGACCGAGGACCCCTCCCATCCGTACGCCGTTGGCGGCCGCGTCGAGCCGCAGGCCGGACACCCGGGTGGCGAAACAGCGGCGGGCCGCCATCGCCTCGAACACCGCCGCGCGGGTGTTCTCGGCGACCCACAGACCGCTTCGGCCCTTGCCTTCGTGGAAGCCCCAGGTGGTGCCGTGCTCGTCGGTGACCCCGGTCAGACCGGGCCGCCAGCCGGCGTTGAGGCAGGCCACCAGCGGCGAGGCCGTCCGGGACGACCAGCCCTCGAACAGGTAGTCGTCGGTGCGGTTGAACATCTCCAGGCCGACGAGCTGCTGCCGCGCCGAGGCGTCGTACGAGAAGTTGTCGAACCGGCCGATCTCCCGGCCCGGGTGGTTGAAGCTGGCCAGGCCACCGGGCCGGCCGGTCAGCCACCGGTAGAGGCTGCCGGGGCTGCCGGCCCGCAGCAGGTCGGCGAAGTCCGAGGTGTTCCACACGTTGATGTGACCCTGCAACGGGTGCGACCACTCGAAGCCACGGATCGCGGTGAACTGACCGGGGTCGTCGGCCGCGTTGGCGAGGTCTCCGGTGGCCCGCCACTCGGACTGGCTGAGCCCGCTGATGGCGAACATCGTCGCGTGGTCGGTGAGCGCGGCGACGTCGAGCCCGGCCTCGCGCATCGAGGCGAACGCGTCGTCGGCGCTGCCGTCCCCGTCGGACATGACGGTGTGGTTGTGCAGGTCGGCGTGGACCAGGGTGGTCCCCTGGCTGATCCGCGACGCCCGGGAGGCGCCGGGTGCGGCCACCGCCGTCGCGCCGGCCGACGTCGCACCGGCTGTCATCGCGGTGGCGGCCCGCGCGGTGCCGGGGACGGCGGCGAGCATCAGCATGCCGCCGGCGGCGGCCAGCATCGATCTGCGTCCGAGGCCACCGGCCGGGTGCGTGGCGGGGTCGATCTGGCCGTACGGTATCTGGCCTGTCTGGTGGTCGTCGGGTGTGTGATGGCAGCGGTGGGGGCGTGATCCACTCATGCCAATCATTAGATCGATATAAGTCTTTCCAGCGCGCTGCGCCGAGTTGTCCGGCAGACGAACACCGCACGTCTCACCCGCCGACTGTGGTTCAGCATGATCACTTAACCTGCAGCTGGGAGAGCATCGGCGTGGCGCCCAGCAGAACGTTAAGTGATCATGGGGGCAGAATGCCTGACTGGCGCGACCCACTTGGCGCCTGGGCAGGGTGCTACCGCGCCGCCGGCCCTATTTGCCATGCTCCGTCGGGCCCATGGCGCGGTAGAAGACGAAGCTGGCGATTCGACCGAGTCGACCGCGGCTGCGGCCGTTCTCCGTACCGCCGGTAAGGCCGGCCTCGGCCAGCGCGGCCAGCACCCGCTCGGGCCGGCTGGCCACCAACCGGGGGTCGTTGTGCAGACATCCGGACCCGTGGCCCGGGGCCGTACCGTCGATGTCGACGACGTGCAGCTGACCGCCGGGGCGCAGCACCCGGCGGACCTCCCGCAGCGCGCGGCCCCGTTCCTCATCGGCCAGGTGGTGCATCATGAGCGCGGACAGCACCCGGTCGACGCTGGCGTCGGGCAGCGGCAGGTCGCCGGCGAAGGCGACCTCGTAGCGGATCGGCAGCTTGGCGCGGGCGGCCTTGCGCTGGGCCAGCCGCAGCGCGCCCTGGTCCGGGTCGATGCCGACGGCATCGACGTCCGGCTGCCGGCGCAGCAGCGCCCGCAGCAGGTTGCCGGTGCCGCAGCCAATCTCCAACACACGCTGGCCGGGCCGGATCTCGGCCCGGTCGAGCAACTGCTGGTGCATCCTCCCCGCGCCGACGAGCCGGCTGAACGGGTCGTAGATCGGCAGCAACCACTGCCGCCCCATCGCGGGCAGGTAGTGCTGGTGCGGACGACTGCCGCTGCCCTGTCCGGTCATGTCACTCTCCTAATGTCGGACGAGATTCGGTCACTCTTCCCAGCATCGGCCACTGACCGCAGCGTGGCATCGGCGAGGTTGTGGAGACGATGCGACAAAGTTCGGATCCGGCTTCCCGCCGACGCGCACACCCACGAATTCGTCGCGCTCTGCTACGCCGAAGGACCGACGCAACGGTGTGCATCGACGATCGGACCTGGCCGGTGACCGACGGGGGATCTGCTCATCGTCGCCCCGGGCCAGGTCGTCTCCTTCGGCGAACGGCCCGAACAGCTCGACATCGACGGCTGGGTGGTGTGGTTCCCCGCCGACGCGGTCCGGCCCGGGACCGCCGGGGCGTACGCCTCGTGGCGGACCCACCCGCTGCTGTTCCCGTTCGCCCGGGGCACCGACCGGGCGCAGCGGCTGCACGTACCCCCGGACGACCGGGCGACCTGGTCCGGGCGCTTCGCCGCGCTCGCCGAGGAGCTGCGGGTGCGACGCGACGGCCACCAGGACGCCGCGCTCGCCCATCTGACCCTGCTGCTGGTGGAGGCGGCCCGGTTGTCGACCAGCGTCGCCGACCAACTGCGAGCCTCGGACGAACCGCTGCTCGCGGCCGTCTTCGACCTGAGCGAACGGCGCATGCAGCAGGCCCGCGTGCTGCTCACCGAGACCTCGCTGACCGTGGCCGCGATCAGCCACCGGGTCGGATACCCCGACGTCAGCTACTTCATCAAGCGGTTCCGGGCCGAACACTCCGTCACCCCCGGCGCAGTGGCGGGCCGCTGCTTCTTCCGTTACGGCAACTGCTTCAGCTCGTCGACAACGGTCCGCCGCACCACCGCCTGGCTGAACGTCACCGTGCCGACCGGGATGATGCTGTCCGGCACCGCCGTGGTGTACACCGACCGCGACCCGAGGTAGGTGTGGTCCTCCCGGTCGAAGATCCACTCGTGGCGGACGCCGGTGCCTTCCTCCACCCGGGCCACCGCGACGCCGCTGCGACCGATCGCGTCGGTCCCATCGTCGCCGATGGTGGTGAACGCCTGGTGGTCCGGGTGGTTGCCCTGCCCCCGCGTCTCGGCGTAGATCCACTCCAGCAGCACCTCCGGATCGATCGGCAGCGTGGTCAGCCGGTCGTACGCGCCGAAATGCGGCACCGCGTCGCTGTCGAGGGCGATGCCGGCCGGCTCGTTCAACTCGTCGACCAGCCAGCCACGGTGGCCGTCCGGCGACAGCCGCACCTGACGCTTGTGCAGCCTTGGCGTACCAGTCGGGGTTTCGCCGGTGTCCGCGTTGAGGGCTTCGTACGTGTCGGCGATCTGGCTTTCGATGTAGATGAACTGGTCCGGCCGTACCGGGCCGGTGGCCCG
Source organism: Micromonospora sp. ABR4_055 (assembly GCF_056160425.1). Lineage (NCBI taxonomy): Bacteria > Bacillati > Actinomycetota > Actinomycetes > Micromonosporales > Micromonosporaceae > Micromonospora > Micromonospora sp. ABR4_055. The sequence goes on along the minus strand of NZ_JBSWXD010000172.1, from coordinate 5,162 downwards.
GGTGGCGGCGACCAGCGCGATCTCGTCGAGCAGCACCGTCGCGCCCTCGGCGGTGCCGGCGTCGGGTCGGCGACCTGCGCCGGGCCGGCGGCGGACTGGTCGGGACCGGCGGTGGTGCCCGCTGGGCCGGCCGGATCGCCGCCGGGGTTCAACGCCAGGCCGACGACGGTCAGACCGGCCAACGCTCGCCGAAGGCGGCGGGGTCACCGGCCCGCGTCCGGGCGCGTAGGACCGTCGTCATGTCCTGTGTCTGTCCGCCACCACCGGCTAGGTTCCCGCTCGGCGGGTCACCACAGCGGCAGCTTCATATTCCCGGCCGGTGTGCCAGGATCGCGTCGTGGCAGTCATCGAGGTCGTCGTCGGCGACATCACCCGTGTGGACGTCGACGCCATCGTCACCGCCGCCAACGAGTCACTGCTCGGCGGCGGTGGTGTCGACGGGGCCGTCCACCGTGCGGCCGGCCCCCGCCTGGCGCGGGCCGGCGGCGCGATCGCCCCCTGCGAGCCGGGCGACGCCAAGGCTACGCCGGCGTTCGACCTCGACCCGCCGGTACGGCACGTCATCCACACTGTCGGGCCGGTCTGGGAAGGCGGCGGCCACGGCGAAGCCGACATCCTGGCCTCCTGCTACCGGCGCAGTCTGCGGGTCGCCGATGGACTCGGCGTGCGGGCGATCGCCTTCCCCGCGATCGCCACCGGCGTGTACGGCTTCCCCGCCGACCAGGCCGCCCGGGTCGCCGCCGTGACCCTCGCGGCCACCCCGACCACCGTCGAACGGATCCGGCTCGTAGCGTTCGACGAGGACACCGCAGGGCACCTCCATGCCGCGCTGGCCTTCAGCTGCTGATCCGACGAGAGGCATCAAGCCGATGTACCGCCGGGGCGTGCCCAGGGCGGACGAGGAAGGAAACACCTCTATGGTGGGCTGATGGCGTCGGTCAAGCAGTTCCAGATCACCTTCGACTGCGCACGACCGGAGCGCGTCGCCCGCTTCTGGTGCGAGGCGCTGGGGTACGTCGTACCGCCGCCCCCGAAGGGGTTCGCCGGTTGGGACGACTTCGACCGCGCACTGCCGCCCGAGCGTCAGGGCTCGGCGTTCGCCTGCGTCGATCCCACCGGGGTGGGTCCACGGCTGTTCTTCCAGCGCGTGCCCGAAGGCAAGACCGTCAAGAACCGGCTGCATCTCGACGTACGGGTCGGCACTGGTCTCGTCGGTGACGAGCGCGTGGCCGCACTCGAGGCCGAATGCGCCCGACTGGTCGCGCTCGGCGCGGTACGCGTACGGCTGCTGCGCGCCGACGGTGTCAGCGAGTCGTGCCTCGTCATGCAGGACGTCGAGGGCAACGAGTTCTGCCTCGACTGAGCAGGAGGAGACGGGTGACCGCCGACCGTACGCGGATCCGGTGACCCGCGACGGCCCCGGTAGGAATGGTCAGGGACGCGGAACCGACCGCACGTCGACCAGGTCGGCCAAGCCGACGAAATCGTCCGGGTTGGTCGTGTAGAGCGGTAGCCCGTTGACCGTCGCCACCGAGGCGATCATCAGATCGGCGAGCCGACGCCGAGGCTTACGGCCGGTGCCGAGCACGGCCGCGCAGATCATCCCGTATGCACGGGCGGCCTCCGCGTCGAACGGCAATGGGTCGAAGGTGGCCTCGGCGTGCTGCAGGACGTTGAGTCGCCTCGCCCGCTCGGCCGGGTCATCGGTGTGATGCGGGCCGGCCGACAACTCCGCGAGGGTGACCGCGCTGATCACGAGTTCGTTCGGCAGGTGGTCGGGGTCGAGCGCGGCCAGATGCACGACGATGTTCGTGTCGATCAGGCCACGACCCGCAGGTGCATCAGTCAAGTTCTCACCAGTCACGATCGAACGGATCCTGGTCGACCGCGTCGTCGAGGTCAGCCCGGAGCCGCTCTGCGTCGAGGACGGGGGCAGTGGCGAAGGCCGCCATCGCCTCGGCCCGTGGGACGAAGGTCCGTCGGCGCAGTGGGATGAGCCGGGCGATCGGGGTGCCGTTGCGGGTGATGACGTACGACTCGCCGCGCTCGACGCCGCGCATGATCGCACCGGACTCGTTGCGTAGCTCGCGCTGGGTGATCTCTCTCGGCATCGGTTCAGCCATAAGCACAGCCTAACAGCTGTGCTACGAGGTGCTACAGCCTCGCCGCCAAAGCCCGACCTCCTGCGGGCTCAGCCGTCGCTGGCCGTACGGCGGCAACCTCGCCAAGTTCGGCCAGCACCCCGACCTGCGGGCGTACCTGCTCGCAATCAGCCGTTGCGCCTCGGCCGCGCTGGCCGATTCCGTAACCAGCGCGATCGCGTTGACGAGGGTCACCAGGTCGGCCATCGCGACGTCCGGGCGTACGGCTCCGTTGTCGACGGCCCGTCGCAGCAGCGGTTCGCCGGCCGCCACGAGCATCGCGCCGCAGGACTCGTCCTCCGGTGGCACCTGCAGCAGCGAGGCGACCAGGCCACGGGTGGTCGCGTTGTACGCCGCCAGCTCGCACAGCCAGGTCGTCAGCGCCTGGCCGGCGTCCGGCGGGGCACCACCCCACTCACCCAGGAGGAAGCTTGACCGTCCTTGTCATCGGCACGACCGGCAAGCAGGGCGGGGCCACCGCCCGGGCCCTGCTCGACCGGGGTGTCGCGGTGCGCGCCCTGGTCCGGGGCGACCTGGACGACCCCGCGTCGCTGCTCGCCGCCGCCACCGGGGCCGACGGGGCCTTCTCCATCCCGTAATCTGCAGGGCGACGCCGAGCTCCGCCGGGGCCGCAACGTCGTCGAGGCCGCCCGCAAGGCCGGCGTGGCACAGTTCGTCCACAGCAGCGTCGCCGGCGCTGGCGACTTTCACCGCAACCAGCCCGGCTGGGCCGAGGGTCGCTGGGAACGGCACTACTGAGAGAGCAAGGCGGCCGTCGACGAACTGGTACGCACCGGCGGCTTCGCCCGTTGGACCGTCCTCAAGCCCGCGACCTTCATGGAGAACCTGATCGGCTGGTCCTACATGTTCGGCGACTGGTCCAGCGGCACCATCGTCACCGCCTTCGCCGAGGACACCCGCATCGTCTGGGTGGCGGTCGACGACATCGGCCACGCCGCGGCCACCGCCTTCACCACGCCGGGCACCCTCGACGGTCTGGACGTGGAACTCGCCAGCGACCTGCGTACGATGACCGAGGTCGCCGCGATCCTCAGCGCGGTCACCGGTCGGACCGTCACCACCCCGGTCCTCACCCCGGAGGAAGCGGTGGAACGCGGGCTGCCGCCGTTCGCGGTCAACGCCGCCGAGCAGATCAACGAGAACGGCTCCCCCCGCGTGTCCGGAGATCGCCCAGGCGCTCGGCCTGCCCACCACCGACCTGCGCACCTGGGCCCGACGGACGTTCTCCCGACCCGCGCTTGTGGAGGTTCGTCACCTCGATGATGCCCATGGGGACCAGCGTGGCCCGCCGCCGGGGTTGCCGGATCGCCCAGCCGGCACCGAGGTCGGTCGATCCGCGCATCAACCAATCGGTTGACCCCGCAGCCCGGCCGCTGCTGCGCTCCGGCGGCGGGGTCGCTGTCATCACCAACGGTAGGCCGCTGTGGTTCAGCTCGGACCAGGCCGGGTCCGGTTTCACCGGACCCCCTTCGGGCCGTGGCCGGCGCAATACGACGTTCGTCCCGTTGGCCGGCGCGCCGTCCGTCCCTAAGGTGCGACCATGGTCAAGTTCCGGTCCCGCCTCGCCTTCATAGCCGCCCTCTCGACGATCGCCCTGGCCGGGTGCGCCGATTCGGGCTCCCTCACCGAGCCCGACGATACGACCGCCAGTCGCGACGACGGGACCGCTGCGGCTGCCGACACGCAACCGGGGTCCGACACCCCGCCCGGCGACGGCTACGAGCGATCAGACGAAGGCACCGGGACGGTCACCATCGCCGGCACCACCCACGAGGACTTCGAGGGCGAGTGCGAGTTCACCAGGAGTTTCGGTGCGCAGCCCGTCCCGGATCCGTTCGCCGAGGACGTCCGGCTCATCCTCGGCGTCGACAACTTCGACTCCGGCGACCCCGACGCCCAGTCGTTCACCGCCATCTCAAATCGGACGTTCCGGCACGTCAACGCGGAAAGCGGCTTCAAGAGCACCTTCGACTCGATCGACGTCACCGGGCCGGTCACCGAGGGCACGAGTGCGGACATCGCACTGGTGCGGCTGGTGGGCTCGACCAGCGCCGGCTCATCGGTCGAGATGGAGATCGTCTGCATTCTCGACAAGCCGTGACTCCTGGAAACCATCCGGCCCGCCCGTCAGCCGGGATCCGAGCAGCGCCGCAACCAGAGCCGCCCGGGACTGCACGCCGGCAACGCGGAACGTCGCCTCCAGGTGCTTGCGCACCGTGGAGGCGGTGATGCCCAGCGCCCTGCCGATCTGCGCGTTGGTCGCGCCGGCGATGACCAGCCGGGCGATCTCGGCCTGCCTGCCGGTCAGGCCCAACTCCTGGCAGCGGCGGCGCCGCACGGCGTCCCGGTCGCGGAACATCAGCGAGTACGGGCCGACTGCCGTCGTAGCGACCATCGCCTCGACCGGGCAATCGGCGGCACCGAGCTGGATCGGTCTCGTCATCCTGCCGACCTGCCAGCGCGACCCGATGGTCTCGCGGAGCCGCCGCCAGAACGACGTCGAGGTGAGGTCGGCTCCAACGCGCAGGTCGAGCCCGAGCCGGTCACCGATCGCCACTGCCTCCACGCTCGTGGTCAGCACCGTGCCGCCCTCGGCGAGCCGGACCCCGGTCCAACCGTCCGCTGTCAGGAGGAGGTCGTTGGCGCGGGCCCGTCCCGACCCGCTGACCAGCCGGTGCAGGTTGATCAGGTGCGGACGCAGGTCGCCGAGGACCTGATACTCGTCAGCGCTGAACGGAGTGCCGTCGCGGTTGACCGTGAAGGCGGTCACCAACCCGGGCTGGTTGAGGACGCCCAGTGCGACCTGACTCTCGACGCCGTTCACGGCGTAGAACTCCCGGAAGAGCTCGGTCTGGCGGAATGTGTCGTCCGGGTCGACGTCCGCCCAGGACACCACCGAGCCGTCGCCGCTAGACGAGTAGTTCCGAAGTCAGGGGTCGATGTCCGGGCATGAGGAGAGGGCATCCAAGATCATGTTGTGACGCAAGACCTGGACACCCT
>NZ_JBSWXD010000171.1:0-13334 GCF_056160425.1 Micromonospora sp. ABR4_055 | reverse complement strand
TGTCCCCAGAGACTGTACGTAACACGTGTACGATCACCGGCATGCGAGCGGTCATCTACGCGCGGGTCTCGTCAGACCCCACCCGCGAAGTCAGATCCGTCACCAGCCAACTCAACGAATGCCACACCGTCATCCGCCGCAACGGCTGGACACTCACCCGAGACCCGTTCGTCGACAACGACCTGTCCGCATCCCGCTGGCGCAGCAAAGACCGACCCGCATACGCGAAACTCCTCGCCTACCTCGCAACCGGACAAGCCGACGTCCTCGTCATCTGGTCCGGATCCCGCGCCCAGCGAGACCTTCACGACTACCTACGCCTCCGTGACGCCTGCGCCGACCACGGGGTCCTGTACTGCGCCAACGGCCGCCTGTACGACCTGAGCCGAACCGACGACCGGTTCGCGACCGGTCTCGACGCCCTGCTCGCCGAACGCGAAGCCGACGTCATCCGAGACAACGTCCGGCGCGGCCTGCGAACCAGCGCCCAAGCCGGCCGGCCACCCGGACGGCTGCTGTACGGCTACATCCGGCAGTACAGCGAACGCGGAGGGCTCGTCGGCCAGGTCGAACATCCCGAACAGGCTGCGGTCGTCCGTGAAGTGTTCGACCGGGTCAACGCAGGAGAGCCGCTGACCGCTGTGGCGCGATCCTTCAACAGCAGGGGCATCCCTACCGCGTCTGGCACGGAGTGGACTGGAGTTACGGTTCGGCGTATCGCCACGAACCCGTCCTACGCGGGCCGGCGCATCTTCCAAGGCAAGGTGATCGGCCCTGGGGATTGGCCTCCGCTTGTCGCCGGTGAGCTGTTCGACGAGGTGCATGCGCTGGTCACCAACCCGGCCCGGCGGCTCCAGCGTGGCACCGAACTGCGATGGCAGTTGTCTGGTGCCGCGCGTTGCGGGGTCTGTGAGGCCGACTCGTTGGGACGTCCAGTGCGGCTGCGGGTGTCCCTGAGCCGGCGTGGGCATCCTGCGTACGCGTGTCGCCGATGCTCGCGGATCGGCTGCCGAGCCGACTGGGTCAACGACTTCGTCGACACCTTGATCATTGCCAGACTGCGGCGCCCTGATGCCGCTGCGGCGTTCTCCCCTGCGGGCCAGCATCCTGCGGCAGCGGCAGCCCGTGCGGAAGCGGCGCGTCTCCGCGCTGGGCTGGACGCGTTTTATGTCGAGGCCGCGGCGAACCAACTCACTGCGGCTGCTATCGCCGCTGTTGAGCAGGACAGGCTGCGGCGGATCGGTGAGGCCGAGCAGAGGGCTAAGGCGTTGTCGGTGCCGGCCGTGTTACGGGGCATGGATCCGACGGATGTGGCGGACAGGTGGCGTGTGGATGTGCCGGTCCTCCAACGCCGTGAGGTGATCCTGGCGTTGGCCGACATTGTGGTGGATCCGAGGCGGGATCGGGGGATCCGGTTCGATTTCGATCCGCGTAGGTTGGCCCGGTCGCGGTGGGTAGGGGACAGCAAGACGTGGGGTGAGCATCTGGGGCTTACCCCCTGACCCCTGTCTCTTGCTTTCTTGCGCAAGTTAGCGCAAGCTTGCGCTATGCCGACCCCGATCCCGCCACTTCCGAACCTCGTCGCGCGGCTGGTCGCAGCAGCGCCGGACCTCGACAGCAGCCAGGTCGAGACGATCCGTCGGGCATTCACAGTCCCCCGCGCCCGCCAGCACGCGGCACGACTGGATGGCGGTACCCGGAAGGCCGCTGCCTAGCCTTAGGCCCGCGCACGAGGCGCGCGAGGAAGGTGTGAGACCCGGCTTCCTAGGGCCGTCTCCGCCTGGGTAAGAAATTCCGCCGCTTCCGCGTCGCCTTGGCGCAGCCTGTGTAGCTGGTCGATGCGCCGTTCGAGGCGGGTGAACCGCCGGTCGTTGAGCCAGGCGCTGACCCATACGGCTCCGGCTCCGATGGATGCGAACCCGAAGGTGGCGGAGAGGGCGATGTGGACGGCGTCGGCGCGGCTGATGCGGGAGCCGTCGTCGACTGCGGCGCTCCACATGAGGGTGCCCCAGCAGATTGCGGCGGTGAAGGTGGTTGCGGCGAACAGGCCGCCGAGGATCCAGTGGTACAGGCGCGGCTGGTTGCTGCCTGTGTCGTCGGAGGTATCCACGTCGGACGCTCCTTGGTTGGGAGGGTGGAGAAGGCGGCCTTGGGTGGGCCATCCTCGTGGGTGATCAAGTGCTCACGTTAGCGCAGGCGGGTTGGTGCTTGAGTAGATCAGCGGCTCGTTCTGAGTAGCCTGTGGCGGTGGTGCGGCTGTCGATGGCCGGGAAGAATCAGGGCTGGGGTTGGCATAGGGGTTCTGGTGGGTGCTGTCGGATTTACTTTGACTAGAGTTGCGTAACCCTGGTGCTCTCTCGGTCGTTAACGCCGCTGCGGCGCGACTGGTCGTACGGGCTAGTCGGCTTGTGTGCATGCAGTCATCGATGCGCCCCCTTCTTGTTGTGGAGACGGTCACCCGGCCGGGCAGGGTGCCGCCGGTGAGGACGAGCCGGGCTCGTCTGTGCGTACATCTGCCATGGCCAGACGGCCTATCCGGTGTGCAACCGCATGATCACGTTGTGCAGGCCGTCCAGTCTGACGCATCCCTGACTGGGGTGGTAGCCACCTTGCCCTGCTAGCAACCAGCTTGCGGATTAGCTATCGTCAACCGTCAAGGTCAACGGGGAGAACCAGGTAAGACAATGCACAACCAGAACACGCCAAGCCGGCAGCAGATGCTGCGTGACTTCCTGCGTTGGAAGCGCTCCACCGCCAGCCGCGAATCAATCGGCCTACCACCACGCCCCGGCCACCACGGCGGCGTCAGTCAAGCCGACCTCGCCGAGGCAACCGGCTACGCCGTCCGTACCATCGCCTACCTGGAGCGAGGCGCGGCACACCCAAGCCGTGACCTTCTCGACCGGATCGCGTCCGCCCTGCGCCTGTCGCCCGACGAGACGCGTACCCTGTGGCGGCTCGCTGCTGGCGCCGAACCGCCTGGACAGGGCTATCTGACTGCCCCCGACGCAGGGCTGGCGCGCATGACGGACGCGTTGATGCCGCACCCCGCCTACGTCACAGACCTGTCCTGGACGGTCCTCGCCGCCAACCGTGCTGCGGCGACCTGGCTCAGCGGCTGGCTCGCGGATATCGACAACCTGCCGCCCGAGAGGCGCAACATGGCGCAGTGGATCATGTGCGATCCGCACAGCCAACACGTCTTCGCCCGATGGGAGGAAACCGTCGCTCCCTCCTTCGTCGCGCAGGTCCGCGCAGTGTGGTCACGATTCCCGGAAGACGCTGCGCTGCAACGCCTCATCGGCCAACTGCGAACGCACAGCACCTATGTAGACCAGTGGTGGGATGTAGAGGCGTCCGTGTATGTCGCACAGGTGACCGAACAGCGGTGGATGCGGCAACCCGGACACACCGACCCGAACACGGCCGACGCGTCCCAGCACGAAACCCCCGTGTCGATGGTCATCCTCCAGCCGATGCGACCCGAAGACGAACGCCGGCTCGTCACCTTCCTGCTACCCGCCGGCCACCCCGAGCCGCGGGTCCGATCCGACGACGCATGCACAGCCTGTCGGTGACAGCCGACCCCCGGCTCGGCCCCTGGCTTCGGCGGCTCCGGCACTCCACCCGCCCAGCCGACATCGGTGTCGTCCAGTCGCCCCGAGGACGCCACCCGTGGGTGACACAAACCCAACTCGCTGCCGCAGCCGGGGTCACGACCCGCACATACGAGGCAGTAGAACGGGGGGAGCGGCCACCAGGCCCACGACTGACAGCCGGGCTTCTCCGCGCGCTGAAGATGACAGCGGCGCAGCGCGGCTACCTGCACCGGCTGACGCACCCGCAGGCCGCGCCCGCACCGACCCCAGACATCAACCTGCTGCAGCACCTGGTCGACGGGATCGCGGATCCGGCTGTCGTATACGACCACCGGTGGACGGTCCTCGCCGCCAATCAGGCAGCCCGTACGGTGATGCCGCCCAGGCTGACCAACCTGATCGGGTGGGCGATCGGACCCGGTGGGCGGCGGACCATCGCCGACTGGCCGACCGAGGTAGGCGAACTGGTGGCGCGTTGGCGCACCATCCAGTCCTACTTCCCGTACGACCCGGCGGTAGAAGCAGCTATGGCGGCGGCGTGTTCCAAACATGCGACGACCGCAGCAGGGTGGGAGTCTGCTGCGGTCGTTGACGATCCTGCGGTGAAGGTGTGGCGGGTGCAGACGGCCGGCGGACGGACGGCCGGGTTTCGTGAGGTGGTGATGTGGGTGGGGCCGAGCCCTTCGACGCGGCTAAGCGTGTTGTCCTGACCGCTGCCGGGCGACGAGTTCGGCGGCGATCGTCTGGACGAGTTCGATGACAGGCAGGTTGGGGAGGTCTTCGCCGCCCCGGTCCCAGTCGTACGGGCTACGGCCGGGCTCTTGCCGGAGGGCGAGGGTGCCGTCGATGTCGACGATCACAGCACGGCGTCGGGTCAACGGGGGACTCCCATCTGGTCGAATCGGGTGTTCAGGCCGGCGACCGCATCCGCGACCACCTGCTCCAGGTCGACGCCGGGCATGGAGGCGAGCGCCGTCAGTGCGGCGAGGGCAACGTCAACCAGTTCCCGGTGCACGTCGTCTTGGCTGTGGGTGACGCCTTTGCGGGGGTTCTGGCCGGTCCAGCCGATGAGGGCGGCGGACACTTCTCCCATCTCTTCGGTGATCTTGTTGATCCGGAGCAGGAGTTCGAGGTGGTCGCATCCGTTGGCGTCGTTGAGCCAGGCAGTGGCTCGGCGGACTGCGGTAAGCAGGTCGGCGGTGATCGGGGCGGTGTCGGTGGTTGTCATCAGGTCGCCTTCGGGAGTCGGTTGACGGTGGCAGGAGTGTCGGAGGTTTGGGTGGCCGGCTCGACGACGCCTTTGCCGGTACGCGCCCATTGGAGGCCAACACTGAACTGGGCGGGCGGGTTGACACGTCGGGCCTTGTCGGCGAGCCATGCGGGCGGGAACACGGCGAGGAGGAACAGGTATCGGGCGGTGCGGGAGCGTTGGAACAGTCGGGACAGGAACACAACCCGGCGCGGTGACGTGCCGGTCATGGCGTGGCCTGCGTGATCTCGACCTGGGTCTCCAACGGCAACTCGTTGAGGAACCGGGCATCACCAAACATGGCGGCCTTGGCCTGTAGGGCTTCGTCTCGGCTGTTTGCGTCGAGTCGCACCCATTCGGCGGTGCACCATAGGTTGTCGGGGGCGAAGCTGTGCAGGACGCCGTGGCTGAAGCACCAGCCGTAGACGGTGTCGTTCACGAGGTCTCCTTTCCATACCGGCGGGCGACCGCTGCAGCGTCCTGCCAGTCGCGACTACGCAACTCCCACGTGTGGCCGGCACCGCAGCGGCCGTGCAGTGTGAGCCCTCGGTACTTTCTGGAGGCTGGCTTGCCTCCGCAGGTCGAGCATCGCGTGCCCTTCGCTACCTCGATCGCGCGGGCGATCGCTTCAGCGGTCCGCTGCCGCTCGTCGCGGCGAATCTCGTCCTCGGTCATCATGTGCGGACCTCCTTCTGGTGTGCGGCTTCACGGTTGAGGCGGGCGCGCATGCGGGCTTCGATCTGGTCGCGGGTCGGCTCCGTCCAGACGTGGACGCGGTTCGGCACCCACTGCTGGCCGTGAACGGCCCGTTCGTAGCCGCACCAGCGGCAGCCCAACGCGGGCGGAGCCTCCCGGTGGCGGATGGTCGTCGGCATCAGCCGTCCTCGTCTGAGCTGACCCCGCTGCGCTCCTGGGCCTCGGTCCACATGCCGGCTGCGGCGGCCAGTTCACACAGCTTGCGAATCCGGTCCGCCGTTCCGGCAGCGGCGATGGCGTCGTTGAGCCGGGCTTGCAAGAACGCGGCCCGCTGCTCGTCGCTGGCGTCGGGGTGGTCGGGCAGCGTGTCGGCGGGGTGTTCGGTGCGGAGCAGGATGGCGCAGCCGCCGATGGTGTCGAGGGTGATGTGGTCGAGGCCGCTCACGCGGAGGTCAGTCATGGCTGCGGGTCGCTTCCGCTGGTGGGTGGACGACGGTCAGTTTCAGCTTGCGCTTGATGTATCGGAGCGCGGCGGCTGTGGGGATGTCGTAGTCGCCGATGATGTCGCCGTCGGCGTTGATGACGTCGAGGACGGCATAGCTGGGATCGGGCGATGACGGCTTCACGTAGCCGAGGACGCGGAGGGTTCGCACGAAGTGCTCGACGCCGTTCCAGCCCCGCTCGAACTCGACGGCCGAGTACTGGCGCATGGTGCCGTTCTTGAGGATCCGGATGGCGCTGAGCCCGACGGCGTCGGCGGGCGGGTGGTAGGGGTTTCCGGGGGCGAAGGTGGTGGTCGTCATCGGGGGTCTCCGTTCTGGTTGTCCTGGGTGGTGCCCCACCCGGCGTCGTAGGCGAGGTCAAGTAGTGCCTGCCAGGACAGGCACCGCCCTGACCCGTCCGGGTTGGGATGCCAGCAGCCCGGACCACACCGGTCGATCCACCACCACTTCCTGCCGGCGACAGTGACAGGGTCGGGTGGCGCCCAGCGGGGTGGCGGTGTCGGGGTGCGGGCAGCCAACGCCTGCGCCATCTTGCGGGCGAACGTCTTCACCGGGCCACCTCGATCTGCTGCTCAACCACGGTGACGAACTCGCGGGCGCGGGCCAGCAGCTCGTCGGCCTCCTCGGCGGTGACCTGCCGGGGGATACCCGCCTCCACAGCAGCGCGGGTCGCAGTCTGGTTGGCGAAGAACGTTGCCCACTCCGCGAGCTCCGGCCGGGCTTCCGCCAGCAGCACCCACATGCTCGGCTTCGGCCCTCGGGCCAGGTCCGGCCGCGCCTTAGCGACCAACGCCCCAGCAGCCCGCAGCGCAGCGAGGTGGGCTTTCGCGTACCGTAAGCCTTCCTGCCGAATCACTGCAGCTTCGTCAAGGCAGTGGCGTGCGAGGGCTAGCAGTCGTTCCGGGGTTTGAGGGGCGGACATGTCAGTTTCCTTCCTCGACGGGCACGCACGCGGTGCAGTCCACGGCGGCGGTGTCGGGGTGCCGCCAGCAGACGGTCAGGACCTCCACGCCCCGGTCGGTGCCGCCGTCGCGGGTGGCCACGGCGTGAATCTCGTGCTCGTCGCACAGGTCAGCGACAGTGCCGAGCAGGATGCCGTCACGGAACACACCGAGCGGGGTGCAGCGTCGGCCGGACTCGTCCTGGTGCTCGATCGACGCGTTCACGCCTCGCCGCCCCATTCGTTGCCGCTGCCGTCACGGTGCACGGTGTGGTCACCGGCGACAGCACAGCGACGGCCGTCGTCCGACATGGAAAACCACCGACACGGCCAAGTGCCGTGCCGGTCAAACGCGGCCGGGTCGACCGGGGTGTCGAGCATCGTCGCCGCACGGTCAGCGGACACGCCGTTCGCGGTCAACACGGCCAGCGACCGTTCCCGGTCGAACATGCCGGACTGGTAATGGGTGACGGCCGACTCGTTGGCCTCGGCGATCAGATCGTTCAAGAACATGCATGGTCCTTCGCGAGCAGGGGCAACAGGACAGTCACATCGTCGGGCATCCCCAAACAGTAATCTCATGTTGTGCCCAAACACAAGCAAGCCGTTGGGGGTTTGCTAAGGGCGCAAAAACCCGCCACCAGTTGGTGCAAACCGGCATGACAAGATGGGGCGTATGGCCGACGAAGACCCGCTAGCCGCCGCCGGAGCCGCCTACAAGGACGCCGTCCGCCGGCACGAACGCCGCGTCACCGCCGCCCGCAGGGCCGAACAGCGGCGGGCCGAATCCGCCGCCGAAGTCGCCGCGATGCGACCCGGTCTGCATGAGCTGATCGCCGAAGCCGGCCGCGCACGACGCCGACCAGCTGAGATCAGCAAACTGACTGGGCTTGGCCCGGAGCGGGTCCGGCAGATCCTCCGCGCGTTCGGAGTTGAGCCCTTCGACGACATCCCGTCGATGATCAACAAGGCGGGGGAGAAGTTCAACTGACTACTGCCGTCGACCATCCGACTCTTGCCCACCACAGGGCAGCAACCCGCCGCCGTGCACGGCACACTGCCCGGATGCGAACCCACCCACCCACGACACTCGCCGTACTGCCGATAGCTCTGATCCTCGCCGTCGCAGGATGCGCCACCACCGAGGACCCGGCCGGCGAACCGAGCCCGTCGGCTGCGGCCAGCCCAACCCCGTCGCCGACCCCGTCTCCCACTCCGAGCCCGACGCCGAGTCCTACCCCGCCACCCCCGCCGCCGGCCGACCCGGACCCGGTCGACATCCCCGAACCCGAACCGGACGTCGACGACTACGAACCCCCGGTCTACTACAAGAACTGCTCCGCAGCACGGGCGGCAGGCGCTGCACCGGTGTACCGCGGTGACCCCGGCTACGGCAGCCACCTGGACCGTGACGGCGACGGCGTCGGCTGCGAATGAGCAGTCAACACTGACACAGACGTCGCTCCGAACCTCGACCAGGTTCGGGGCGTCGTCGCGTCCAGCGCCGGCTATGCGCGCACAGGTTTGCGACGCCAACGTCCGGCTATGCGCGCCGCGTAACCCCTATGCGCGGGTGCGTATGAGTCAGTCCGGCGCAGGCAGTCCGAGTTCGGCGCGGTCCGGCGGCCCCTCGACCCCGGCCACGTCCACGAGTCGGGCTGCTAGCCGGTCGTACACGTCGTTCGCCCAGCCACCCCACTCCGCCTGGTAGTGGCCGTGGGTGCCCTCGAACCAGCACGCCAGCAGCACCCCGTGCACCGACGTGTTGTACTCGTCGGCCACCGTGGCTGGGTCCTCCCCGGCCATGACCATGCCGGCGATCGCATCCGTGCCGACCCCGCCGATATGCGGGTAGCCCCACCGCATGCCCGGATCAACCCGGATCACCGGCCGATCCACCTTCGCGGGTGCCGGGGCAGGCTCCGGCGTGGTGTGGCCGCACACCGCGCACTGGCAGACCGCGCTGCAGTGCTTGCAGGTGCCCGGCTTCTTCGGGCCGCCGGCCGCGCTGACCGCCGACCGGCAATGCTCATGCTCGCCGTGAAGGCACGAAGTCGATATATAGACGTGCGTGCCGTCATCCCAGACGGCGCGCAGCAGATCGGCGGTCACGCATGCAAGCCTATCCGTCAAGCCGCGACCGTCTGACCACCCCAACCGAGGTCGAAGGCGACGTCGAACGCCGCGTTGGTGTCAAGCCGGTGATGGCACGGTGACGCCAACCATCTGATCTCAACCGTGTCCGGATAGTGGCGGTCAGGCGAGTCACTACCCTGTCAGCCGATCGGGCTAGCGCATCGCCGTATCGAGCTCGTAGTCCGGCATCCTTGACGGCTTTCCGCCGGGCCCAACAGCCCGCACCGCGAGCAGGTGGGCCTTGTGTCCGGCGGGGAGGGTGACGGTGGCGGACACCTGCCCGGACGGTCGTGGCCTGCGGATCTCGCCGATCTCCGGATGCCGGCACGCTTCCAGCAGGTCGCAGGCGAAGCCTAGGAACGCGGAAGCCCAGTACGGGCCGTCGCCGCCGATCCCTGCGACGTCACCCGGGATGTCGGCGGGGTCGAACCTGTCCGGGCCGTCGGAGTGCCCGCCGCCGGGGCCGGAGGTGCCGATCACCTTGATGAACAGCTCGGCGCCGTTGGTGAACCGGACGTGCATACCCGTCTGGGTCGGCGTCGGGTTTGGCCCCTGCCACGGCACCACCGAGGGGATACCTGGATGCGCGGACCGGCCGATCAGGTGGGCGAGCATTCCCGCAAGGTAGGTGCGTTTCAACGTGTCTCCTCTGGGCGGGTGGACAACTTCGACAATGCTGCGGTTTCGCGGCGGAGTTCGTCTGCGAGCCGGCGGCGGACCTGCCGCGGTGACAACGCCCGGCTGGTGCAGTCTGGGCCGGCGGGTTTGTGGCAGTGCGGGCACCACGGTTGGGCGTATCTGCCGGGCATACGCGGCATGCTGTGCTCCTGATTCGCTGGTGTCGTGTTGCCGACGACCTGTCGCGGCCGGACCGGGGTGCCCCGGATGATGCCGGGATGCGTTCCCGCCTCGCCGCACTCACCGCCGCCGCCGTGTTGGCCGTGTCCGCCTGCACCACACCCGAAGACACCATCGACATCGTTGGGGTGGTGTCGATCCACGCCCCTGACTACACCGCCACCGACGGCTGCACAGGCAAAGGCAGCCTTGCTGACGTGCATCTTGGTGCCCCGGTGGTCGTCTCCGACGGTGACGGCCGGCAGCTGGTGGCGACGTCGTTGACGACCGCGGAGGCCGGCACCTTGGCGTGTGTGCTGCTGTTCAACGCTGAGGTGCCGGCCGGGCACGGCGTTTACGAGTTCACGGTCGCCGGTCAGCGTCCCCGCCGCTATCCGGAGCATCAGCTGGGCGGCGAAGACCTGGTCATCAGGATGCGGCAGAGCTTTCTTGGTCGGTGACGTCCGGCGGGTCGTCGAGCGAGAACACGTCGGCGCGGTCTTCTGACACCCACCATCGCCCGAACACCTGCCGTGCGGTGGCCTGGTCGACCGGCACGGTGGAAACGATCACCGCGTGCTGGTCGCTGCCGGTGTCGGTGATCTGGGTGAGGTGGATGCGGCCGTCGGACAGGTCGTGGATGATCTGGGCGAGAGCGAGGATGTTGGGCTGTTCTTTCCAGTCCCAGGTGATGACGCCGACGCGGGCCGGTGGCTGGGTCACGGGCTGGGTTCCTTCGCGTATTCGCCTGGCTCGACGCTGACGGTGGTGTGGTTAACCACGGCGCACCTCCGTCCGGTCTTCGAAAGGGATCAGCAGGTCCCACACCTCCGCGTCGCGGCCGTCACACACCAACTCGGCGGCACGCAGCAGATGCCGCCGTCGAAGCAGCCCTCGCTGCTCGTACACGAACGAGTCGTAGTCCCAGGCACCGAAGAACGCGAACCCGCCGACAGCGGAGGTGCCGGTGGTGTCGGCCCTCCGCAGCCGTGCCTCGGGGTCAGCGAGCGGGGGCGGGGTTTCGCCGGGGTGTCGGATGTTCCAGTAGTCGGCGAGGTGGGCGTTCATCTCGGCGCGGTTGCCGCAGGCGATGGGTGATTCGACGTTGGTGGACCACAGGATGTAGGCGTCGAGGTCAGGGGCCTGCTTGATCACGATGTCACCCACGGGACTCCTTCGCGTAACTGCCTGCTTCCACGGTGATCCACGGCGACTGGCGTTGTAGTTCGACCCGCCACAGGTCGCTGATCCGGGACTGGACTTCGTCAGAGGCCAGGTAGGCGCGGGCCTCGGCTTCGGTGTCGAAGTCGTGCCGGCCTTGTGCCTGCTCCGGACCGTCAGGGCCGAACCGCAGCGCATACCACTGGACCCGCCACGCCGCTCCCTCGTTGAGGTGCTGTAGTTCTTCTTCCATCCGTGCCGCAGCGTCGTGCAACGTCTTGAGAATGTGTGAGGCGGCGTTCAGTAGGCGGTCGTGGGTTTCGTCGTCGTCGTACTGGGCTCGGGCGAGGCGGGCTGCGAGGCCCAGGCCGTCGGGCGCGGCGGTGGGTGGCCGGGTGCCTCGGAATCGGCGCCCGGATCGCCAGTGGGCCAGTTCGTCGCGGAGTTGCCGGTTGTCGGCCGCGAGCTGTTCGGGTGTGAGGTCGTCGCTCATGAGGCGGTCCGTTCGTTGAGGAGTTCAAGGATCTGTGCGGCGGTACCGGCGTCGGTCCAGGCTGCCGAGGTGGGGCATTCGCCGCCGGACGGCCCGTTGCAGTACACCTCGACCAGGCGGCGGACACTCACTGCGGCGGTCCCGGCCGGGTAGGGGTGGTTGATTCGCCGGCCAGCCTTGGCCTGATGTGCCGGTGCGCGTCGAAATCCTGGCGGGCATCCGTCTCGGACGCCCACGCATGGCAGCTTTCGTAGGTGCGGACCCGGCCGTGGTGGTCGTACACCTGCACCTGCCCGTCAACGATCCACACCACGACCGGTGGGCCAATCCAGCGGGTGATGGTCACCCGCATCAGCCACGCCTCAACAGCGGGCACCACCCCGGCGCGGCCGGGCTCCGACCAGTAGTGGGCGGACTGCTTCTGGTCGACGCGTCGGGTGTTCCACCACAGTTGGCGTCGGGTGGGGATGTCGCCGTCGGGGGTGCACCTGTCGTGGAGATCCCACGCCGCACCCCGGCCGCCGGTCACGGGGCCGGCTCCATAACACCGCTGTGCGAGGCCACGAGCACGCGAACGACCACCCCGGACAGCGACACTGCTCGGCGGACGAGTTCGGCGTGGCTGCGGTCATCGGCCGGCAGGGTCATGTCCGGGTCGTGGAACCGGACGCCGTACTCCCACCGTGCGGTGAACAGGGGCAGCAGGTTGGCGGCGATCCGGTAGCAGTCGGCCTGGTCTTCGTCGTTGCGGAACCAGCCGTGCCCGTCACCAGCGACGCCGTTGCGGCGGGAGGCTTCCCGGAACGCCAGCATGTCCCGCAGCGTCGAGAGCGCTTCACGGTCGTCGGGGTCGTCTGGAAGTTGGTGGCGGCCGGTGGAGTGTTTGCGGCTCCCACACCACCAGCAGTCTTCGTCGGGGCCGGGTGTGGGCGGCTGGTGGCCAGCGGGGATAGCGGTCATCGGGCGGCCCTGACAATCTCGACAACCTCGTCACCGGTCAGCCTGCCTGCCTGGTCGACAGCTTCGGCGAGGGCTATCACCACCGGCCAATTCGCGGCCAACAGGCGGTCGGCCTGGTCCAGCAGCTCCTGCCAGTCCACGTCGGCGGTGCCGGGTGCGCCGAAGCTGATACGGACAGGCTTGGCGACGGCCAGACTCTGGGCAACGAGTCGGTCTTCGCCGGCTACTGCTTCGACTGCCCACGCCCGTTCTTCCGTCAACAGGCCCTGCTCGTGGAGCCATCGGTGTTCTGCTTGTTGTCCGGCCGCGCACATGACCGCGTGGTCGTTCCAGTTCCATGCGAGCGGGGTGTGTGGTCCCCATCGCACGTAGCCGGCGGGTTCGTTGCTGGGGCGTTTGCCGTAGTCGGCGGCTACCGCTACCTCGACGACGGCGGGGTCGTTTCGGCGGCTTTCGCTGACGAGCGCGGTGACGACGTGTCCGGCCTCGTGAACGGCGGCTTTTCGACGCAGTACCCGTTGGGGGAGGTTGAAGGTCTCGTGGAGGCTGCGCCAGGGGCGTGGCGGCCGGTGGCGGGTGAGTAGTTCGAACGGGAAGCCGTCGTTGTCGTGCCATGCGGGGCGGCGTTTGAACACGTCTTCCATCCTACTCGGAGTGTGGAGATATTCCCACGGCCCCGGCGTTGTTCCTCTATGTCTGACTTGATCATTGTTTGTCAGATGTCGTAGACGGCGAAGGTGTCGGCGCGGTCGTGGAGGTC
>NZ_JBSWXD010000170.1:0-13398 GCF_056160425.1 Micromonospora sp. ABR4_055 | reverse complement strand
CCTTTCTAGTGCTCCCCCCCCCCTTCCTTCCTTCCCCCCTCCCCCCTCCTCCCCCCCCCCCCCTCCCCCCCCCCTGGAACCGGTCAGGAGAAGGTGAGTAGCAAGTGGTTGACGGCGAGCGCGGTCGCCGCCTGCCCGGCCAGCCACCAGCGGCGTGCGCCGGCCGGCAGGTGGGCGGTGGCGACCAGCAGCCACACCACGAACGGCAGCCAGATCCGTTCCACCTCGGCCTTACTCAGCCCGGACAGGTCGGCGGCGAGGATCGCGACGGCCGCCGTCAGCGGCAGCACGACCGTCGGCCGTGCGGCGGCCCGCAACCCGGCTAGCAGCCGTCGCCCGCGCGACGCGCCGGCCGGCTCGGTCGGGGCAGCAGGTACCGTCGGCGTGGCCTGCCGGGCCGCCCCGATCGTGCGCCGCAGCGCCGGCCCGACGACCAGGCCAGCGGAGAGCAGCATCGCCGCCAGGTTGGCCCACACCCAGTAGCTGTACGGACGCTCGGCCGCCCAGCCCTGGTAGTACCGCTCGACGACCAGTTGATAGCCCTCCCACCACCAGAAACCGGCGGCGGTGAACGCCACCACGACTGCGGCCACCCCGGTGCCGGCGATCAGCAGCGCGGGCAGGAACCGGCCGGGCCGCATCACCAGCACCGCCAACGCCAACGGTCCGACCAGCACGAACCCGTACGACAGGTAGAGCGCGAAGCCGAGCAGCAGGCCGCCGGTGAGCAGCGCCGCCGGGTGGCGGGCGGCCAGCAGGGCCAGCCCGGCGGCGACCACCCCGGTGAACACCGCGTCGCCGGACGAGCCGATCCACACCGCGCCGGGCAGCAGCACCAGGAACGGCAGGACGGTGCGGGCGGCGTCCTCCGCGCCGAGCCGACGCAGCGCCGCCGGCACGCTGACCACCATGGTCGCGCCGATCAGGATGCAGGCCAGGCCGGCCGCGGTGCCACCGCCGAGGCCGATCCGGTCCAGCCAGACGAAGACCAGCAGCGCCCCCGGCGGGTGGCCGGCGGTGTGCGTGGACCAGGAGCCGGGCTGGAAGTCGATGATCCGGTCGCTGAACCCGGCCAGCATCACCGGGATACTGGTGATCCGGTGCACCTCGTGCAGGTACTCGGCCTGGTTGGTGAGGCGTTCGGTGACCCCGGCGGTCCAGCCGTCGATCAGGGCCAGCGACAGTATCCAGGCCACCGCGGCGAGGTACCCGACGCCGAGCAGCTGCCCCCAGTTGGCGGTGCGCGCCCACCGTACCCCCCAGCCGACGACCGCGACGGCGACCACGACGGCGAGCGGCGTGCCCCAGCCGACGTGCGGACGCCAGAACGCGTACAGCGGTGCGGTCTCGGCATAGAGTCCGACGCCTCGCCGGTTGAGCACCACACCGACGACGACGGCGGCGGCGATCAGCGCCAACTCGACCCCGAGCACGATCAGGTCGGCGCGACCGGACCGCCGGGTGGCGGATTCTGGTGTCATGACCACCGGACGGTACGGCCTGCACCGGCATCCGGACCGGGCAACGGCCGGACCGTAACCCTCCGGTAAGAATTGCCGCCCGTAAGACTTCCGTAAGCGCGGAACGCCACCCGGTCGGGGGCGGTTCGTCCTAGCGTCGGCGGTATGCCGACACCGATCGACGTGGTGCTGCCCTGCCTCGACGAGGCAGCCGCCCTACCGGGCGTACTCGCCGCGCTGCCGCCCGGCTACCGGGCGCTGGTGGTGGACAACGGGTCCCGGGACGGGTCCCCGCAGGTGGCCGTCGAGCACGGCGCCCGAGTGGTGCACGAGCCCCGACGCGGGTACGGGGCGGCCGTGCACACCGGTCTGCTGGCCGCCGAGACCGAGCTGGTCTGCGTGCTCGACGCGGACGGGTCGTTCGACCCGGCGGAGCTGCCGGCGCTGGTGCGTCCGGTGGCCGACGGGCACGCCGAACTGACCGTGGGACGCCGCCGACCGGTGTCGGCGCGGGTCTGGCCCTGGCATGCCCGGGCCGGTACGGCGCTGGTTGCGGCGCTGCTACGGCAGCGCGGCGTACCGCTGCGGGACCTGAGCCCGATCCGGGTGGCCCGCCGCGAGGCACTGCTGTCGCTCGGGGTCACCGACCGGGCCTTCGGCTACCCGTTGGAGCTGATGATCCGGGCCGCCGGTGCCGGGTGGCGCATCGTCGAGCTGGACGTGACGTACGCACCCCGGGCGGCCGGCACCCGGTCGAAGGTGTCCGGCTCGGTACGCGGCACGCTCCGGGCGACCCGCGACTTCGGTCGGGTGTTGCGCACCGTGGACGGTGCCCGTTGACCGTCCTGCTGGTGATGGCGAAGGCACCGGTGGCCGGGCTGGTGAAGACCCGGCTCTGCCCACCGGCCA
Organism: Micromonospora sp. ABR4_055; assembly: GCF_056160425.1. Classification (NCBI taxonomy): domain Bacteria; kingdom Bacillati; phylum Actinomycetota; class Actinomycetes; order Micromonosporales; family Micromonosporaceae; genus Micromonospora; species Micromonospora sp. ABR4_055. The sequence goes on along the minus strand of NZ_JBSWXD010000170.1, from coordinate 11,029 downwards.
CTCCCGCGCAGGCCGCCCGGATCGCCACCGCCGCGCTGCTGGACACGATGGACGCGGTCCGTGCGACCGGCGCGGCCGGTGCGGTGACGCCGGTGCTGGCGCTGGCGGGCCGGCTGACCGACGCTGACGCGTACCCGGGTGCCGCCGAGGAGTTGACCGTGGCGACCGCCGGCTGGCGGGTGCTGCCACAGCGCGGGGACGGTTTCGCCGACCGGCTGGCCAACGCGCACGCCGACGTGGCGGCGGCCTACCCGGGCCGGCCGGTGCTGCAAATCGGGATGGACACCCCGCAGCTGACCGGCGCGGCGCTGACCGCCGCCAGCAGGGCGCTGACCGGTGTCGATGGGAGATTCACCCGGGCCGCAGCGGTGCTCGGTCGGGCTGCCGACGGCGGCTGGTGGGCGCTGGGCCTGACCGATCCCCGGCACGCCGAGGTGCTGCGGCGGGTGCCGATGTCGACCTCGCACACCGGACGCGACACCTGGTCAGCGCTGCGCGCGCGAGGGTTGCGGGTCGCGCCGCTACCGGTGCTGTGCGATGTCGACGAGTGGCCGGACGCGCTGGCGGTGGCCGACGCGGTCCCCGGCAGCCGGTTCGCCGGACAGGTGGCGGCGGTTGGCGTACCGGCCCTGGCCCGGACACCGGTGACGGTGGCGATGCCTGCGGCTGGGGCACGACGGTGACCGCCAGCGTGCCCGGCCGGTACGCGGCGGACCACGGTTTCGCCGCCCCCCTGCTGGCTCCGGCTTCCGGCGGACACTGGCTGGTGCAGGGTGACGGGGTCCGCTGGCAGCTGCCGGTGGAGCGCTGGCACGGGCCGGTGGAGCCGACAGCCGACGCGGTGGTGGCCCGGTGCTGCGGCCCGACCCTGGACCTGGGCTGTGGGCCGGGCCGGGTCACGGTGGCGTTGACCCGGGCCGGGGTGACCGCCGTCGGGGTGGACGTGTCGGCCCGGGCGGTGGCGCTGACCCGGGCCCGGGGCGGGGTGGCGATCCACAGTGACCTGTTCGACCGGCTGCCCGCCGAAGGCCGGTGGCGGCACGGCGTACTGCTGGACGGCAACATCGGCATCGGCGGCGACCCGGTGGCGCTGCTGCGCCGGTGCCGGTCGTTGCTGCATCCACAGGGCACCCTGCTGGTGGAACTGGATCCGCCCGGGGTCGGGCTGTGGCGCGGGTACGCGCACGTGGTCAGCACCGCCGCCGGGGGCCGGCCCCGGCTGGGGCCGGCGTTCCGGTGGGCACGGCTGGACACCGACGCGGTCCGAGCCGCTGCGGCCGCCGGTGGGCTGACCGTCCGGGAGGTGTTCCGCGACGCCGGCCGGTGGTTCGGCGAACTGGCGGTGTCGCGGTGAGTGGCTACCGCCCGCCGTCCGACACCGCGCCGTCCGACACCGCGCCGTCCGACACCGCGCCGTCCGACACCGCGCCGTCCGGCAGCGGGTAGCGCAGCACCAGTGGATCGGCCGACAGATTGTGCCGGGCGAGGAACTCGCGTACCTGCGGTTCGACGGCCGGGCCGGTCAGCGCGGCGAACCGCTGGAGCATCGACGCGACCGCGCAGACCACGGCGAGCTCGACCAGTTCGTCGGCGTCGAAGTGGTTGATGGCCGGCTGCACCTGCCGCCGGGGGGTCACCAGCGGCACCTGGGCGGAGAGCCAGGCCAGCCGCAGCGCCGCGCGTTCCCGGTCGTCGAAGACGCCGCCGTCGTCGGCACGGCCGGTGGCGGCGGCCACGCAGCGGTCGATCCGGGTCACCGCGTTTGACCGGTCCGGTGCGGCGGTGAAGGCGAGGTAGCCCTCGGCGGCGGCCAGGTAGCCGTGGTCCCGGGCGACGGCCGACACCCGGGCCATCAGGTGTTTGAGGTCGGCGGGGATCCGCGAGTGCGGCCGGTCGCGCATCAGTTCGACGTACAGGTGACAGTGCCGGCGGCGCTGCGCGGCCGGCCAGGCCCGCACCCAGGCCGGGACGAAACCCAGCTCGCGTTCGGCGTAGGTCTCCGGGTCGCCGACGAGTTCGTCGTAGCCGGCCATCAGCTGCGGCAGGGTCGGCCCGCCGGACGGCAGCTCGTGGTCGAGGTTGCGCGGGTTGGTGTCGCCGACCGCGTGCCGGCCGGCGGTCACGCCCCGGGCACTGGCCGTCGCCGCCCAGTCGCCCTCGATTTCCAGGCCGACCAGGTCGTTGAACACGTTGAGGAAGCCGAACGACGCCACCACCATGGTGAGCGCGTCCATCCTGGCCTGGGCGTCCCCGTCGCCGTGGCGGGCCTGGTCGACGGTGTCCCGGACCTTCGCCAACGCCTGTGGGGTGACGGCGTTGCGGGTGGCCCGGGCCGCCAGGTCGGTCAGGGCGGCTTCGTGCGGCCCGGTCGCGCTGTCCGGTTCCGCCGGGCCGGTCGCGCCGGGTACGGCGACGGCGTGGGTCATGCAGTAGGAGCAGCCGTGCGCGCGGGACGTCGCGTAGGCGACCTCGGACATCACCGCCCGGCCGAGCCGCTGCCCGCCGGCCTGCACGGCCGCCGCGTTCTGGCAGTAGACGAACAGCTTGTAGGCTGCCGGCCAGCGGTGCAGGTAGGCGAAGGTGTTGGGCCAGAAGCCGAAGAACCTCCGGTACATGTGCAGGATCGGCCAGGTCTGCGGGTCGGGGTCGTGGGTGCCGTCGCTGGTGGGGATGACTGTGGACAGTGCGAGGTCGGCCGCACCGTCGGCCAGCTCGTCGTCGGTGTACGCGTCGAGGTCCAGGTCGCCGCGGTGTGGTGCGGTGGTCAGGGCGGCCAGCCGGCCGGTCGCGGCCAGCCGGTCCAGGTCGTCGGCGCTGCCGACGTGGTAGTCGCCGAGGAAGATCTGCGGGACGGTGTACGCGCCGGAGAAGTAGGCGCTGGCGTTCGCGGTGCGGGCATCGGCGGTGACGTCGTACGACTGGAAGTCGATGCCTTCGCCGGTGAGCGTCCGCTTGGCCCGGGCGCAGAAGACACAGTCGGGCTTGGTGAACGCACGCACGGTCGGTCGGGTGGGCAGGGACGGGTGCACGATAGAGCCTCCTTTGGCTGCGGTTACCGGGCCCCGGGCGCTTCATTGAGCATACACTCATTGAGTTCTTACTCAACGAGTTTGGTCGAGGATGTGGAGGACCATGGCAACCAGTCGGCAACAGGCCGCCGAGCAACGGCGACGGCAGCTGCGTGAGGTCGCGGTACGCGTCTTCGCCCGGCAGGGCTTCGCGGCCACCACCACCAAGCAGCTCGCCAAGGAAGCCGGCGTCGCCGAGGGACTGCTGTTCCACTACTTCCCCACCAAACTCGACCTGCTCAAGGACGTGGTCTCCGAGTACGGCGGCTACCGGCTCGCGATCGGCGACGTCCTCGACCCGCTCGACCCGGACGACCCCCGGTTCGCGCTGGCCGCCTACTGCCGGGCGCTCCTCGCCCACCTGCGCGAACACGCCGACCTGATCGCCGTACTGGCCGGGGAGAGCCAACTCGACAGCGACCTGTCGAATGTGTTCTGGGACGTGGTCGGCGACATGCGGGCCGGTCTGGCCGGGTGGCTCGACCGGGCGGTGCGGGCCGGTTCGGTACGCCCTGATGCCTCGACCACCGTCGCGGCGCACCTGGTCACCTCGACGCTGTCGCTGTTCTTCCTGGAACACCGGCGACTGCCGGAGCGGCAGTGGCGTACCCGGGCAGCGGAGCACGTCGCCGCCGTGGTGGACAACACGCTCGCCGGCATCGGCGCGGCACCGGCATCCGGCACCGCCGCCCGGGTGGACCGGCCACCTGCCCCACCGAGTTGATCTTCCGTTGGTCGCAGACCGTCGTTCAGCCAGCTGACGCCCGGCGCTCACCACCGGGCGCGACGTTGCTCGGGTGACTGACGATCCCTGCGTACTCACCAGCCGCGACGCCCCGAGGGCCTCGGACCAGGGTCTGGCCTGGGCGCAGGGCGTCGTCGACGGACACCGTACGCTGCCGGTGATCCTCACCACCCACGACCTGGCCTGGGCCGACGACGCCGGTGCGGCCAAGCTGTCCGGCCACGGGCAGCGGCTGTGGGACCGGTTGATTCGGGACAACGACCAGATCTTCCTCACCCTCAACGGCCACTACTGGCCGCCCGGGCGGACCACGCTCACCAACGCGGCCGGCCACGACGTACACGTGCACATCGTCAACTACCAGGACCGGTACTACGGCGGGGCCGGCATGATCCGGCTCTACCATTTCGATCTGGTCCGCAACGTCATCGACGTGGAGACCTTCGCGCCCTGGTTCCTCACCCGGGATCCGGCCAAGCGGACGCCGCTGCAGGCCGAGACGGTCGAGCTGACCGGCCCGGTCGACCGGTTCAGCGTCGAGGTCGACTTCGCGGCCCGGTTCGACGGGTTCGCGCCGGTGCCGCCGGCCGCGCCCCGGCCGCCGGTCGCGGTGCTGCGGCACACCACCGTCGGCTACTGGCGGTTCGACTCGGCCGGCTTCGGTGCCGGCACCGGTAGCCCGGTCACCGGCAACCCGGTGCTCGACGGCACCGTGGTCCGCGACCTCAGCGGCAACGGCAACGACCTGACCGTGGGCCGGATCGGCGCCGGCACCGCCGAGACGTTGACCTTCTCCGACGAACACCACAGTGGCCAACCGGCGCACGCCAGCCTGCGCTTCGACGGCGGCAAGGGACCGGACCGGGGTGCCATCCTGCGAGCCGGCCCGGACGCGCCGATCAACGGTATGAAGTTCCGTGACGGCTACACCATCGAGGCGTTCGTGAAGCTGCCCGACCCGTACCCGGGCGACCACGCCTGGATGGGAATCCTGAGCTGGGAGGGGCGCAGCGGCGACGCCGGCAAGACCACCGGCTGGTCCCCGCTGGAGTGCACCTGCAGCCTGAACATCTCCCCCGAGCGCTTCCTGCAGTACGTTGTCTACGCCGACGTGCAGGACGCCGACCCGACGTCGTGGAGCCACGCCCTGCCGCCCGGCCGGTGGATGCACCTCGCCGTGGTCAACGACTCCGAGCAGACCGTCGTCTACGTCGATGGGTCGACGATCGCCCGCAACCCCACCCAGCCCTCGACCGGCATCGCCACCCTCGGCCTGCCGTTCGTGATCGGCGCGACCTCGTTCGACCTGCAGTACGGGCAGGGCTTCTACGGCTGGATCGGTGACGTGCGGATCACCGCGAAGGCGCTGCGCCCGCACCAGTTCCTGCACCCGTACAGCTGACCGTCAGCCGCCGGCGGCTGACGAAGGTTCAGCCGCCGGCGGTCGGGTCCGGTTCACCGGTCGGCGGTCGCTGTGCGGGCGCTGCCGAGAGGGCGCTGCCGATGAGAACCTCGGCGGCGGCGCGCGCGTGAGCGGCGGCGGCGTTGTCGCCGGCGATCGCGGTGGTGGTCTGTACTCCCTCGGCGAGAATCGCGAGTTGGGCAGCAAGGGTCGCGGATCCGCCGGCTTCGGCTACCAGTGTCGCCACCCGCTGCTGAAACTCCGCCTTCTGCCCCCGGACGAACTCGGCGACGCCTGGCGTGGTCCCGCCCAGCTCACCGAAGGTGTTGATGAACAGGCAGCCACGGAAGTCGTCGGCCGTGGCCCACTGGGCGAGCCCGTCGTAGATGGCGAGCAGCTTGTCGCGTGGTGTGCCGCCGCTGGCCACGGCGGCGTCCACGAGGTCGTTCCACATCCGCTGCCGGCGGGTCAGCACCTGCTCGACCACGGCTTCCTTCGACCCGAAGACCTGGTAGAGCCGCTTGAGCGGGACTCCTGCCTCGGCGCGCAGTGCGTCCATGCCGACGGCCTGCACGCCCCGGGCGTAGAAGAGCTGGTCGGCGGCGTCGAGCACCTTGTGCCGCACCTCGTCGTCGGTCAACGCCGGCATGTCTTCTCCTTCAGGTCGAGCCGCCACCCGGTTGGCCGTTGTCGCCGGTGACGAGGGTCACCGGCGAATCGTCGATTGCCGACTGGCGGAGAGAACGATCGTTTTCTACTGTAGGACACAGCGAGCGAGAACGACCGTTCTCACAACGAGCGACCGGAGGTCGTCATGCCTTACCTCACCGTCGGCCAGGAGAACAGCACCAACATCGACCTCTACTACGAGGACCACGGCCAAGGGCAGCCGGTGGTGCTCATCCACGGCTACCCGCTGGACGGACACTCCTGGGAGAAGCAGAGCGCGGCACTGCTCGCCGCCGGCTACCGGGTCATCACCTACGACCGGCGTGGCTTCGGGCAATCCAGCCAGCCCACCGTCGGGTACGACTACGACACCTTCGCCGCCGACCTGAACACCCTGCTGGAAACCCTGGACCTCACCGACGTCGTACTGGTCGGCTTCAGCATGGGCACCGGCGAGGTCGGCCGCTACCTGAGTCGGTACGGCTCCGCCCGGGTCGCCAAGGCCGCGTTCCTGGCCTCGCTGGAACCGTTCCTGCTGGCCACCGACGACAACCCGGCCGGCGTGCCGCAGGAGATCTTCGACGGCATCCTCGCCGCCGTCACCGCCGACCGGTACGCCTACTTCAGCGACTTCTACCGCGACTTCTACAACACCGACGAGACGCTCGGCGGCCGACTCTCCGAGGAGGCACTGCGCAACAGCTGGAACGTCGCGGCCGGCGCCGGGTGGTTCGCCTCCAGCGCGGTCGTGCCGACCTGGCTCACCGACTTCCGGGCCGACATCGACCGGATCGACGTGCCGGCACTGATCCTGCACGGCACCGCCGACCGGATCCTGCCGATCGACGCCACCGCCCGCGAGTTCCACAAGCGGTTACCAAAGGCCGAGTACGTCGAGATCGACGGAGCACCGCACGGCCTGCTCTGGACCCACGGGGCGGAGGTCAACACCGCGCTGCTCGCCTTCCTGGGCAAGTAGACCGGGCGCGCCAGGGCGGCGGACCGGGTGCGGGCAGGTCCGGGTACGGGCAGGTCCGGGTGGGCCTGCCCTCACCCGGCGTACGGGGTCGCGTCGGTCAACGCCACCACCCCCGGCAGCCGGGTGTCCTGCCGCTGGAACTGCACCACCACCGGCTCCGACGAGGTCAGTACGCAGCCGAACGGTCGGCCCAGCCGGATCGGCTCCGGGTCGACGAGGTCGTTGAGCCGGGCGTGCCGGATCCGGCGCGCCCACACCATCCAGCGGTACGGCCCCGCCGGCTCCTGATCGTCGTAGTACACGGTCAGCTCGACCTCGGCGTCGACGTCACCGGCGTTGAGCAGGCAGAGCTGGTCGAAGCTGGTGAACTCCGGCTCGTCGCCGTTGCTGACCGGCGGGATCCGCCCCCCGGCCACCACCCAGATGCGGGCACCGATGCCAGCCATCACGCCTCCTTGCCGGCCGCTGCCGCCACGATCGCGGCCTACCGGCACCTGCCGGCTACCCGGCGACCGGCTCGGCTAACCCCGGCCACGATCGCACGGGGCAGAGCGGGGGCGGCTGCGTACGCTAGCCGGCCGCGGCGTCGCCCTCCGGGCGCTTCTTCCGGGCGTACTTGGCACGGAACTTCTCCACTCGACCGGCACTGTCCAGCAGTCGCTGCCGACCCGTCCAGAACGGGTGGCTGGCCGCGGAGATCTCCACGTCGACCACCGGGTACGTCTGGCCGTCGGTCCACTCGATCGTCTTCTGGCTGGTCGCAGTCGATCGGGTCAAGAACGCGAAATCCGCGCTCCGGTCCCGGAAAACCACATAATCGTATTTAGGGTGGATATCAGGCTTCATCCGTGCGAACCAGCCTTCCTGACGCTTGACAGTAATGATTGTCATTTTAGCAAGGCCTGTCACACCCCCGGACCCGGATACACCCTGCACGTAGAGCCCGGATAACGTATGCTCGCATCGCAATGTAAATATATATTAGGGAGCATCCATGTCTCACCCGGTGCACACCGAACACCCGCACAGCCACTCTGCGACCTGCGGGCACGCTGCGGTGACCCACGACGGGCACACGGACTACCTGCACGACGGGCATGTCCACCACGAGCACGCCGGGCACTGGGACGAGTGCGGCACGGACCAGCACGTGACAGCCGAGTCACATGCTGACCACACGCATGGTCCCGACTGTGGCCACGAGATGGTGCCCCACGGCGACCACCAGGACTTCGTCCACGCCGGGCACCGACACGCCGCGCACGGCGACCACTACGACGAGCACTGAGCGGGGCGTCGCCGACGCGTCGCGAACAACACCAGCGCGCCAGCGATCACCAGGATGGCTCCGGTGGCCGGCAGGTGCCACGACGATCCGGTCCGCGGCAGTCTCCCGTCACCGGAGCCACCACCCGGGTTGTCGTCGCCTCCGGGCCCGAAGCCCGTGTCCGGGTCCGTCGCGTCACCGATCGCCACGGTGAGCGAGCGGGAGTCGGTGAGAGTCGACCCCGACGACGTGGTGGCCGACATCTCGAAGGCCAGCCGGTAGATGCCCGGCTCGCTGAACGCCCAGTTGCCGTGGGCGTGGGTGTTGATCGGGATGTCGAGCCGCTGCGGCAGCCGGGCCGACGAATCGAACAGCACCTCGGATTCACCGAACGACCCGGTCAGGAACAGCGCGAACCGGCCGGGGCCGTCGACACCGGTGAAGGTCCAGACGACCGGGCCACGAACCCCGGCCACCACCGACGGATGCTGCGTGTTCCAGCCCGGCCAGACGATCCCGGCGCGCTGCCCCTGCGGCAACAGCCACACCTCGTCACCCGGCGCGCCCAGGAAGTCGGCGTTGTCCGGCACGGTGATCTTCGCATTGTCCTTGACGTGCAGCACCACGTCGGACAGGTCGCGCCACACCGGGGGCGAGACGGTGTCGTCCTTGAGGCGGATCGTCCAGTCCGCACCGGTGAGCTCCGGGCCCATGTCGACGTGACCGTCGTCGATCACCACCCGTGACCCGTCCTGTTGAGCCGCTGCGGCGAGCTGCGACGCGGTGCTGGTCGCCGTCGGTGCGGCAGCCGCCGCCAGCGCCCGCGCGGGGGTGCCGTCCGACGGCGAATCGGCACCGAGCGGTACACCGTCGCCCGGGGCGGCACCGGACGCCCTCGCCAGGTCCGCCGCCGGAGCGGGAGCCGGGGCCGGCACCGGCCGGGTGTCTGCGGGGTCGGGCGGCGCCTCGTCGAGCCGCGGCACCAGCACCCGGTAGTCGGCGTCGGCCGTCACCTCGGCGCCGTTGGCCAGCGTCGCGGCCGCCGACAGCGTCAGCCGGTACTCGCCCGCGGCGTCGAAAAGCCAGACCAGACCGCCGGTCCTGGTCGCTGCCGGCAGCCGGGCGGTACGCGGCATCGCGTCGAGGGTGCCGAACAACGGCGTCGGCTGGCCGAGCCCACCGAGGGTATAGGCGACGAATCCACCCGGGCCGTCGACCTGACGCAGCGACAGCTCGATGGTGTCGCCGCGTACCGCCCCGCGAGGCACTGCCCGGGTGTCCAGATACGGAAACTCGACGTCGCTACCGGTCAGTGCCCACATCGGCCGACCGGCCGGGCCGAGGAACCGGAACGCCGGATGGTCAGGTGTCCGCACCGCCACGCCGCCTGCCGGTCCGAAGACCGCCGTCGCCGGCTTCCGGTCGGGCCCGGACACCTCGCGAGTGACCAACGACAACGTTGCGCCATCGAGGGTGACCGCTACCAGGTCGGCACCTGCCGAATTCACTACTGCCGGCGGATCGGTCGCGGGTGCGGCGGTCACCGGCGCCGGCGCGGTCAGGGCCGCAGCCAGTGCACCGATCGCCAGCACCGCGGCGCACCGGCGACGCGTCGCCGCACCGGTGGGGCGGTGAATCGTCGTCATCATGAGGTCCCCTGGGTCGTCTTGTCGTCAGTGGCATCGGTGACCGCGCGGTCGCGTACGGCCTCGGCGCGGCCCTGTTCGCGCGCGGTGGCGACGGCCTGTTCCAGCTGTGCTGCCCGCCGGCGCCGGGCGCGGCGGCGGCGGGCGACGACCAGCCAGCCGGCCAGCCCGATCACCAGCAGGATCACCAGCTGCGACCACGGGACGGCCCACAGGCCGCTTTCGCGGGTCACGGTCGCTGGGGGCGGGTCGAGCACCTCGTCGGCGACGGCGGTCGGTGCGACGGTGAGCCGCGCACCGAGCCGGAACATCGGCGGCACGCCGTCGACCCGGATAGTGGTCCGGTAACTGTCGCCGGGCAGGATCTCCGGCAGCGGATCGCCGTCGACTTTGCGCCCGGCCAGCCCGAACGGTCCGGCGACGGTCAGCTGCGGCTGCCCGGTAAGTCGTACGTTGCCGGTGTTGCGCACGGTGAAGCTGGCCGTGACGGTGCCACCCGCGACCGGGTTCCAGGTGCCGTCGTACGTCGCCGACAGATCCCCGACGTCCAGGCCCGGCTGCAGTTCCCCGGTGACCCGTAGATAGATCCGGGAGCCGACCCGGTGGTCGACCGCCACCTGGTTGCCCTCGCCGTCGGTGCCGGTGGCGGCGAGCGAGGCGACGATGCCGCCGGGGTGGTCGCCGGGGGTGGCGTTGTCCGGCACCGCGATGGTGAACGGCACGTCCAGCCGCGACGTCGACGGCACGGTGAAGGTGCCGGACTCGAACGTCACCCAGGAACCGACGTCGACCGGTTCTCCGGTCGCCGGTAGCAGGTCGAAGCCGCCCTGGTCGGTGGTGAACGCGTCGCTGGCGTACACGTCGAGGGTGATCGGCTGGTCGGAGTGGTTCGTGATCGCCACGTAGTCGGTGAGAGTGGCACCCGGATCCAGTTTGTACTCGAACGCCGGCCGTCCGTTCGGCCCGTCGGGGCTGGACGGAGCGACGCCCCAGGTGAGCGACTGCGCCGCGAGGGGCGTGTAGCTCGGCGATGCGACCGTCGCCGGGCCGGTGACCGGGCCCGTCGACACGACGGCGGCGGCGAGGAGTCCGGCGAGCAGGGCTGCTGGCGTACGCATGCGGGGTGGTCCGTTTCGCGGAGGGTGTGGGGCGGTGCGGGGGGAAAAACAGAACAAGGGTATCCCCCCCCACCTCCCCCCCCTCGATCCCCCCCCCCCCAGGCGGGGGGGGGGGGCGGTGCGGGGGGGCAGGAA
>NZ_JBSWXD010000169.1:0-13399 GCF_056160425.1 Micromonospora sp. ABR4_055 | reverse complement strand
CTCCCCTCTTATCCTCTCTTTCTTCTTTTTCTTGGCGGGCCCGTTTTTTTTTCTTTTCGTTTCTTCCCTTCCCCCCCCCCCCCCCCCCCCCCCCCCCACCGCTTTCTGGTGGACGGTCCTGGTCAGTGGACGAAGCCGGTCACGGTGTAACGACCCGTCCCCCGAAGGTGACCACGAGACGACCGTCCGAGGCGAACGACCAGCCCAACGAGCCCGAGTACGTCGAGCACCGGGAGCCGTTCGAGCCGGACCAGAACTGGTTCGAGCTGTCTGAGTTGCCGATGATCCGGTCGTTCGAGCCGCTGTCACACGACGTGTTGCCGCGGAACACCGAGCTGCCGCCGTCGAAGTTGAAGTTGCGTTCCTCGTTGCCGATGCTGACGTTGTTCGACACCGTCATCGTGCCGAGGTTGCGGTTGTACGTGAACCCGTGCTTGCCGTTGCGGTACGCGATGTTGCTCCGGATGGTGTGGTTGACGCCGATGTCCTCGCCGCCGAGTTTGTAGCCGTTGCGGTCGCCGTTGCCGGCCTGACCACCGTTGCTGAGCGTGCCGTTGTCGTACGCCAGGGAGTGCTCGATCGTCACCGCGCCGATCGGCCCGGTGTCGCTCTTGGTGTACAGGTCGTAGCCGTCGTCGATATTGTTGTGCGCCACGGTGTAGCGGAAGACGTTGCCGGAACCGACGGTGAGCTTCGGGGCGAATCCGTCGGCGTCCTCACCGTCGGAGTCGACATTGTCGTGCGACACCGAGCTCAACACCAGGTTGTTGGACGGCCACTGGTCGCGCGGTGCTCCGGCGATGAGCCGGGACAGCTGCAGGCCGGTGTCCCGGTTGTGCCGGGTGACCACCCGTTCGATGATGTTGTGGTTGCCAGCGAGCAGGATCCCGTTGTCGCCGGCCCGTTCGACGATGATGCCGTAGACGTGCCAGTAGGACCCGCCGATCGCCAGCCCGCGGTTGGCCGAGTCCTCGCTCTGTGCCGAGAAGTTCAGGATCGGCGTCTCGCCCGGGTAGGCGTACAGGTTCTTACGGGCACTGGACGTACCGCTGTTGCCCTGAGCGATGGTGATGGTCTGCGAGTATCGGTAGGTGCCGCCACGCAGGTAGATCGTGCCGCCGGGTGCGATCCGGGTGATCGCCGAGGTGAGCGTCGTCGGGTTGGACACCGTCCCGGACGCACTGTCGCTACCGTTCGGTGCAACGTACAGGGTGTCACCGGACGGCGGCGGGCTGGTCGGTGGCGCGGTGGTCGGCGGCGGGCTCGTCGGGGGTGCGGTGGTCGGCGGCGGGCTGGTCGGGGGTGCGGTGGTCGGCGCGGGGGTCGTCGGTTCCGGTACGGAACCGAGAGTGTCCACCCTGACGTCGTCGTAGCTGGCCCCGGCGTAGCCGGTGACCAGGGCTATCCGGCCGGAGTCGTATGAGTCGTCGCTGCCGGAGCCGATCTGGCTGCCGTCGACGTAGCCGCGGACGGTGCTGCCGCTCGACTCGATCCGCAGGGTGTACCAGGTGCCGGTGGCCACGCTCAGCGCCGCCGAGCCGAGCACAGTGATCTGGCTGCCGTTGACCAGCTGCAGCTCGGCGCGGTTGTTGCTGGTCAGCGCCAACCGGTACATCCTGGTGTTGCTGGTGACCCGGGAGGCGATGCCGACGAACCGGTCGGATCCGTTGAACGACAACGGCTTGACCCGGGCCTGCAGTTGGTAGTCGGTCCAACTGGTGCTGCCGGCGAAGAACCGGGCCAGGTTGCTGCCGGTGTTGTCCTGCCGCAGCACCTGGCTGCCGTCGGAGACGACCTCCCAACTGCCGCCGGACTTGGACCAGCCGCTGGTGCCGCCGCTTTCGAAGTCGGCCTGGAACAACGTCGCGGCGTGGGCGTTGCCGCTGGTCGCCGCGAGGACCAGCGTCGCGGTGACCGCGCTCGCGCCGAGCGTGGCCAGCAGTCCACGACGGCGTCTACCCGTGCTGCTCTGCACGTGCACTCCTTCGGTTGGCACCGCGCCGGTGGCGGTGCGGAGAAAAGGGGTGGGCCGGCGGGCGTCTCGCCGCCCCACCCCGCTTGTGACCCGGCCGGGCTGGTCAGTCAGACCGGCAGCCTGCCGACAGGTCAGACCGGGAGCTTGCCGGCGCCCGCGGTGAGCCGGGTGTAGATCGGGACGACCGCGGTGGGCAGCACCGCCCCGTGCCGCAGGGTCGGGGTCCAGCCAGCGTCGTCGCCCAGGTCCGGCTCGTTCGCCGCGTTGTACGCGTCGAGCAGGCTGGCCGGGCGCAGCGGCCGGTGACCCTGCCCGACCCAGCTGCCCTTCTCGGTCAGCACGGTGCCGCCCCAGTCGTGCAGCAGGTCGGCGGTGTCGATCCCGGAGCCCAGCCGGAACGAGTTGTTCTCCAGGTACGGTGCGCCCTGTACGCCTACTCCGACGGCGTACTCGAAATCGTCGCCGGACAGTTCGTAGTGGTTGTTGTAGACGTCGATCTGACCGAACCGGATCCGGGGCAGCCGTTGCAGGCTGCCGTCGAAGACGTTGTGGTGCAGGGTGACGTTGAGCCGGCCGACGTCGGGGCCGACAGTGTTCGACGAGCCGATCAGCATGACCTTGTCCCGGCCGTCGAACCGGTTGTAGGACACGGTCACCAGGCTGGCTGTGTGGGTGATGTCGAGCGCTCCGTCGTGCACCTGCAGCGGCCGGCCGAAGTAGATCGGTTGGGCGCTGTCCGGGTTGTCGCCGTCGGTGAAGGTGTTGTGGTCGACCCAGACATTCTCCGAGCGACGCACCGACATCAGGTCGAACTGGGAGTTCCAGTTGCCGGCGTCGCCGTCATCCGGCGACCAGGCGGGAAAGCAGTCGTACGCGTCGTCGAAGACGACGTTGCGGACGATGACGTTCCGGACGCTGTCCACCATCAGGGTCAGGTTCTCCAGCCGGGCTCCGCGCAGCCCGATGATGGTGGTGTTGGCTCCGACGTTGATCTGGGTGTACCGGGTCTGGTTGGTGACCGACCGTCGACGGGCGTCCTCGAGCGGGCCACTCGGGTCGTTCTCGTATCCCCAGACGGCCGGGTCGTAGGTGACCAGGAACTCGTCGAAGTCGTACTCGGGGTCGGCGAGGTCGGCGCAGGTCAGCAGGTTGCCGTCCGGGCCTTCGAAGCCGTTGACCGTGCCCTTGATGTAGATGATCTTCGGGGTGTCGTTGTTCCGGTTGGTGGCGTTGTCGCCGCCGAGGGCGTCGATCAACTCGGCTCGGCTGTCGACCACGTGAACGTTGTCCTGGCTGGCTGCCGATCCTCCGGTGGTGCCGGCACCGGCGGCCGCCCAGCCGTCGTTCGGTGGCAACGCCTGGCGGCCCAGCGACCGGGCCGTCCAGGACAGCCGGTCGGAACCGGTGTCCCGGCCGGCGGCGGCCGGGGCCGGCAGCACCGCCACGATCGCGATTCCGGCAACAGCGGCAGTCAATCTCCTCAGTCGCATTACCACACTCCGCAAACTATTGTCTGGACTCGATCACGCAACACTGACGCAATCTTCCTGAACCCAAACGATAAATTTCATCACGAAATGTGTCAATGCAATCTGCTTGCAGATTGTTTGCAGATTGTTTGCATTACATTCGGGCGAGACCTATTTACCCGGCATCAGTTTGCCGAGGGGACGACTGATCTGTCCGACTTCGCGCACCGGCGGCGGCCGTCGATTTGCAGTACGTTCTCCGCCGACCAGGTCAGCGGCCCACCACCCCCTGCGCCAGCCGGGTCCGGTACGGTCTGACCGCCCACGGCACCTCCTGCTCGGAGAACAGCGCCAGCTCGGCCGCACCGCGTCGGACGACCGCGTTCACCCCTTCGATCGTCAGCACCCGGTCCGCTCCGGCCACCCCGGTCGCGACCGTCCGGTCCGGACCGAGCAGACACGGCTCCGGGGCGTCCTGCACCACCTCCAACAGCGCGGTGAACGCCTCGGTCCGGGCCAGCGGGGCGATCAGCGGTACACCGGACGGATCCCTGCGGTGCGCCAGCAGGTTCTCCAGCAGCCCGGCCCGCCCCGGCACCGGCCGCATCGATCGCTCGCCGGGCAGCCGCAGCCGGTCCGTCGGATACTCCAGCACCGCGGCGCCGGCCGTGCCGTGCACCAGCACCTCACCGGGGATGAACTCCTCACCGGCCAGGGTCACCGCGGCCACGATCGCCAGCCCCGAGTCCAGGGTGATCCGCATCGACGCGGTGTCGTCCACCTCGATCGGCCGCACCCGGTAGCGCTCCAACTCGACCAGCACCGGCGGGCTGGGATCCACCGCCGCCGCTACCGCCAGACACTGCATGGTGGCGTGCGCCAACGGGTTGGCCAGCGCCCCGTCCAGCGACGGCCGGCCGTCGACCGTACGCCGCCCGGCCCACGGCGACCGCCGGTAGTACGCGTCGTCGCGCTGCCAGGAGGCGACCGTCGAGATGCCGGTGACCGAGCCGAGCCGACCGCCGGTGGCCGCCGCGGTCAACTCGGCCAACGCCGCCGATCCGAGCGCCTGGAAACCGACCTGGCAGACCCGGCCGTGCCGGGCCAGCGCCGCGGTCAGCCGCCGGTGCTCGTCCAGCGACAGCACCGGCGGCTTCTCCAGCAGCAGGTCTGCGCCGGCGGCCAGCGCGTCAAGCGCGATCGGCAGATGGGTGTACGGCGGCGTGCAGATCACCACCACGTCCGGCCGGGTCTGCGCCAGCATCCGCCGGTGGTCGGTGTCGACCTGCACCCCGTCCGGGACCGGAGCGTCGGGGGCCGGCTCGACCGGCCGTACGTCGACCAGGCCGACCAGGCGCAGTTCGCCGGCGTCGTGCAGCGGGGCGATCTGCCGCCGGTGCCACAATCCGTGCCCGTTGGCACCGATCAGGGCCACCCGGGGCGGGGTGCTCCTCACGTCGGGAACCTCCACCTGTCGACGACCGCGGTCAGCCGGCCGCGCCGGTCAGCGCGCCGACCACCCCGTGCCGGTCCAGCGCGGTCAGCCAGGTCGTGATCATCTCGTGGACCTCCGGGTCGGCCGCCAGCTCGGGTGGGAACACCTCGGTGAGCCCGAGCAGCGCGGCCACCACGCCCGCCGGGGTGCCCCCGGACCCGGCCAGCGCCGCCCGGATCCGCGCGGCGAGTGGGTCGTCCAGCGGCAACTCGGCCCCGTCGTCGGCCCGCCCCTGGGCGAACCGCATCCAGGCGGCGACCACCAGCGCCGACCAGTACGGCCGGTCGCCGGCCGCCCGCCGGTCGGCGATGGTGTGCAGGACCCGCTGCGGCAACTTCTGCGAGCCGTCCATCGCCACCTGGATGGTGCGGTGTCGGATCGCCGGGTTGGCGAACCGCTCCAGCACCGACTCGCCGTACCCGACGACCGACACCCCGTCCGGCGGGGTGAAGCTGGTCGCGACGTCCTCGGCGATCAGCCGGCGCAGCACCTCGGGCAGGCCGGGGATACCGGCCAGCGCCTCGGCGATGGTGTCGTGCCCGGCCAGCGCCCCGAGGTAGGCGATGGCCGAGTGCACCCCGTTGAGCCCGCGCAGCTTGAGCCGCTCCCACGGGCCGGCGTCGCTGGTCAGCACCGCCCCTGCGGTCTGCCAGGCCGGCCGGCCGCCGGGGAAGTCGTCCTCGATCACCCACTGCGTGTACGGCTCCCCGGCGATCGCCGCCAGGTCGCTGACGCCGAGCGCGGACCGGGCGGCGGCCAGGGTCTGCGCGGTGGCGGCCGGCACGATCCGGTCGACCATGGTGCCGGGGAAGGTGACGTTGGCCTGCACCCAGTCGGCGGTCTCGTCGGGCACCTTCGCGTACGCCAGGGACTCGGTGACCAGCCCGTGAAGCCGGCGTCCGTTCGACGGCAGGTTGTCGCAGCTGACCAGGGCGAGCGGGCCGGCGTCGGCGGCGGCGCGGGCGGCCAGCCCGCGTAGCAGCAGACCCGGCACGGTCGTCGGCGCCCGGTCGGTGGTCAGGTCAGCGGCGACCGCTTCGTCCGGCCGCAGCCGCCCGGTGACCGGGTCCAGCTGGTACGCCTTCTCGGTGACGGTCAGCGTGACCACCCGGATCGCCGGGTCGGCCAGCAGGGCCACCACCGCCGCCGGGTCGCTGGCGGCGTGCCGGACCCCGGTGAGCGCACCGACGACCCGGGTCCTGGCCGCTGCGGCGGACAGCGTGGTGACGCTGAACAGGCAGTCCTGGTCGGTGAGCCGCCGCACCACGTCGATGTTGCGCGGTGCGACGCCGATGATGCCCCAGTCACCGCTGGCGGTGGCGACTGCCTGCTCGGTGTAGACCGCCTGGTGGGCCCGGTGGAAGGCACCTAGTCCGAGGTGGACGATGCCGGCGCCGACGTCGCCGGGGCGGACCACCGGTCGGGCGTCGGCCGGCACCCGGCCCAGGGTGTCCAGGCCGAGCAGCGGGATGTCGTCGTTCACCGCCACACCGGCCCGTCCGGGAAGGAGAACTCGGCGATCGACGCCGGCTTCATCGTGGCGCTGTAACCGGGCTGTTCGGGCACCAGGTAGCGGCCGCCCCGGGTGCGGACCGGGTCGACGAAGTGCTCGTGCAGGTGGTCGACGTACTCGACCATCCGCCCGTCCAGCGAGGTGCCGGCCCGCAGGTAGTCGAAGATCGCCAGGTGCTGCACGTACTCGCAGAGGCCGACGCCGCCGGCGTGCGGGCAGATCGGCACACCGAACTTGGCGGCCATCAGAATTACCGACAGCACCTCGTTGACCCCGGCGATCCGGCAGGAGTCGATCTGGCACACCCGGATCGCCTCAGCCTGCATCAGCTGTTTGAAGATCACCCGGTTGGCGGCGACCTCGCCGGTGGCGACCCGGCAGCGCCCGTCGGACAGTTCGGTGACGGCGGCGGCGATCCGGGCGTGGCCGAGCACGTCGTCGGCGTGCGTCGGCTCCTCGATCCAGTACGGGTCGACCTCGACGAGCCGGGCCATGTTGGCGATCGCCTCGTCGACGTCCCACACCTGGTTGGCGTCCATCATCAGCAGCGCGTCCGGGCCGATCTCGGCGCGGATGATCCGGGCGCGGCGTACGTCGTCGTCGATCGGGCCGCCGACCTTCATCTTCATCGCCCGCCAGCCGTCGGCGTACGCCGCCCGGGTCAACGCCCGGACCTTGTCGTCGGGGTAGCCGAGCCAGCCGACCGAGGTGGTGTACGACGGGAAGCCGTCGCGCTGCAGCTCGGCGAGCCGGTCGGACTGGCCGGTCAGCCCCTTGTCCAGGATGGCGGCGGCCTCGTCCGGCGTGATCGCGTCGCGGATGTGGTGGAAGTCGATGTTGGCGACGAGTTCGTCGGTCGGCATCTCGGCGAGCAGCCGCCACAGCGGCTTGCCGTCCAGTTTGGCCCGCAGGTCCCAGACGGCATTGACCAGCGCGCCGGACGCCATGTGGATGACGCCCTTCTCCGGGCCGAGCCAGCGCAGCTGCACGTCGGCGGTGAGCGACCGCCAGAAGGCGACCGGTTCGGCGACGATCTCGGCGACGGTCCGGCCGGTGACGTGGTGGGCCAATGCGCGTACCGCCGCGCAGGTGATCTCGTTGCCGCGGCCGTTGGTGAAGGTGAAGCCGGCGCCGAAGACCCCGTCCGGCGAGTCGGTGCGCAGCTCGACGTAGGTGGCCGAGTAGTCGCCCCGGTTGATCGCGTCGGAGCCGTCGCCGGCCGCGGCGGTCGGGAACCGTACGTCGTGCACGTCGACGCCGGTGATGGTGACGGTCATGGCAGCTTCTCCCCGATCTTGAAGACCCGCTTGGGCAGCCGGTACGCCAGGTCGACGATGGTCTCGGCGGCCTCGTCGAGGCCGAGCCGGTGCTCGGCGACGAGCCGGGCGAGGAAGCCGGCGTCGATCCGGCGGGCCACGTCGTGGCGCGCCGGGATGGAGCAGAACGCCCGGGTGTCGTCGACGAAGCCGGCGGTGTTGTAGAAGCCGGCGGTCTCGGTGACCGCTTCCCGGAACCGGCGCAGCACCTCCGGGGAGTCCAGGAACCACCAGGGCGCGCCGAGGTAGAGGGCGGCGTACCCGCCGGCGAGCGGGGCCAGCTCGCGGGTGAAGGTGTACTCGTCGAGGGTGTAGACGACGATCCGCAGCCGCGGGTCGTTGCCGTACGCGTCGAGCAGCGCGGTCAGCGCGTGCAGGTACTCGGTGGCCTGCGGGATGTCGCCGCCGACGTCTCGGCCGTGGGTGGCGTACAGCCACTTGTTGTGGTTGCGCACCGAACCTGGATGCAACTGCATCACCAGGCCGTCCTCGATGGACATGCGGGCGAACTCGACCAGCATGTGGGCCCGGAACGCCTCGGCGTCGGCGGCGGTGGCGACGCCGCGCAGCCCCCGGTCGTACAGTTCGGCGGCCTCGCGCCGGTCCAGCCGCAGGGTGAGCGCGGTCAGGTGACCGTGGTCGGAGCTGGTCGCGCCGGCGGCGATGAAGGCCCGCCGCCGGGACCGCAGCGCGTCGAGGAAGCCGGCGTACGTGCCGGTGTCGGCGCCGGTGATCGCCCCGAGGGCGGCGACGTTGTCGGACCAGCCGTCAAACTCGAAGTCGACGACGTTGTCCGGCCGGAACGTGGTGATCACCCGCCCGCCGGGGCCGCCCCAGCCGTCCGCGGCCAGCTTGGCGTGCCGGCCGAGATCGTCCAGGGGCGACTCGGTGGTGGCCAGCACCTCGATGTTGAAGCGCTCGAACAGCGCCCGGGGCCGGTACGCCGGTTCGGCCAGCCGTGCCGCGATGGTGTCGTAGACCTCGTCGGCGGTGTCCGGGCCGAGGACAACGTCCACCCCGAACACCTCGGCGAACGTCTTCTCCAGCCACAGTCGCGACGGGGTGCCCCGGAACAGGTGCCAGTTGGCGGCCAGCTTGCGCCAGATCGCCCGGCCGTCGGTCTCGGTGGCGTAGTCGCCGTCACCGGCCGGTGGCCGTGGCCGGACCCCGGCACGCACGGGTACGCCGAGCTCGCCGGGTGGGACGCCCTGGCTGAGCAGCATCCGGGTGACGTAGTGGTCCGGCACGACGAGCAGCCGCGCCGGGTCGGGGAACGGCTCGTCGTCGGCGAGCAGCACCGGGTCGACGTGGCCGTGCGGCGAGATGACCGGCAGGTCCCGGGCGTGCGCGTACAGCTCGCGGGCGATGGCCCGCTGGGTGGGTTCGGCCGGGAACAGCTGGTCCGACCGGTCGGGTTGCGGGGACACGGAAGCAGGCTCCTCGTGGGTACGGGATCGGGGTCGTCGCTGTGGTGGGTGGTGCCGGCCGGTACGCCGTGGCCAGACCGCCGGTCAGTCGACGGTGAGCAGGTCTGACACCCGGACCGGCTGGCCGGTCTCGAAGGACCGGTTGGCGGCCAGCCCGGTGAGCAGCGCGAGCGCACCGTCACGGGCGGTGGCGGCCCGGCCCATCGGGTCGGTCTCGCCGCCGAACAGCACCGCGGTCATCTTGGCGTCCGCACCGCCGTGCCCGGCCCGGGTGTAGCCGGCGACCGGCACCTGACGGGGCTGCTCCCAGAACGGCCGGACGGTGATCTTGGCCCAGCCCTCCTCCACCGCCGCCTGGACGCCGTGCAGGGCGGCGCCCTTGAGTTCGCCGGCGGCGTACGGGCTGACGAAGTCGCTCTCCACCACCTCCAGCTCGAGCCGACCCTTGCTGCCGTTGAACATCACCCGGTAGCCCTCCCAGGGGGCGTACGCGGTGAGGTGGTACGTCATCGTGGCCCCGGTGGAGTAGCTGGCCAGCACTGACATGTCGTCCTCGATGGTCACGCCGGGGGCGAAGACGTTCTGGTCACGGTGGTAGCCGTCCTCGGCCTCGGCCTCCAGGTAGAGCGCGCGCAGCCGGGGGTGGGCGGCCATCTGCAGGGCGAACGGGTCGCCGGCGGCGGCGACCTCGCCGTGTGCCCGGTCGTAGTCGCGGGCGTAGCCGTGCCGGCGGCCGGGCTCGCCGTAGAAGAACAGCCGGCCGGCCGCGTAGACCTGCACCGGGGTCGCGTCCAGCCACCAGTTGACCAGGTCGAAGTGGTGGCTGGCCTTGTGCACCATCAGGCCGCCGGAGTTGGCCTTGTCGCGGTGCCAGCGGCGGAAGTAGTCGGCACCGTGGCGCACGTCGAGCAGCCACTCGAAGTGCACCGAGCCGATCTCGCCGATCTCGCCGTCGGCGAGCACCTGGCGGACCCGTTCGTGCAGCGGGTTGTACCGGTAGTTGAAGGCGACCCGTACGGTGCGCCCGGTCCGTGCCACCGCGTCGAGGATGCGTCGGCAGCGCGGCACATCCACGGTCATCGGCTTCTCGGTTATCACGTCGCAGCCGGCGTCCAGGGCGGCGACGATGTACTCGTCGTGCACCCGGTCGACGGTGGTGACCAGGACGACGTCCACCCGTTCCTTGCTCAGCATGGTCACGAACTCGCTGGCCGGGTAGGTGGGCACTGCGTCGCGACCGAGCTCCTCCAGCCAGGCGTTGTGCGCGTCCATCCGGGCCTGGTTGCTGTCGGCGAAGGCGACGAGTTCGGCGCTGTCCCGGTAGTCGAGGACCAGGGACCGGACGAACATCTCGGCGCGGGCGCCGGTGCCGACGAGCGCGTAGCGCAGCCGCCGATCGGGTTCTGGGGACATCCTGCTCCGCCTCCGGGTTGGCTGCAAAGGTTTGCAGCAGAAGCTGTCATGAGACGGACACCTTCGTCAATGCCCGGAAACCATCCTGCCCGATTTAAGGGGTTACACGAGGATTCGAACACCTGGCATGACCACGGCCGCAACAAATCCGCAATCGAAGACCGTTGACACCTGAGCAACCGTTTGCATTAATTGGCGAACCAACGTGACCCCAGCCACACCGGTCGCCGCCCGTACCGGACGGCGACCACATCGATGAAGGACGACGCGTGCCAGCCACCATTCGAGACGTCGCACGGGCCTGCGGAGTGCACATCTCCACCGTGTCCCGCACGTTCTCGGCACCGCATCTGGTCAACCCGGAGACCCGCAGCCGGGTGCTGGCCTGCGCGGAGCATCTCGGCTACCGCCCCAACCGGGCGGCCCGCGCGCTGATCACCGGCCGGACCCACAACATCGGGCTGATCGTTGCCGACATCGCCAACCCGTTCTTCCCGCCCCTGATCAAGGCGGCGGAAAGCCAGGCCCGGCACCGCGACTACCACATCTTCGTCACCGACACGAACGAGGACCCGGCGGTCGAGGAGGAGTTGGTCCACGCCCTCGCCAAGCAGGTCGACGGGGTGCTGCTGTGCAGCCCCCGGATGAGCAACAGCCTGATCGAGCAGCTCAGCCGGGACGTACCGCTGGTGGTGATCAACCGGCAGGTGACCGGCCTGCCGAACGTGGTGATCGACGTCGGCCAGGGTGCCCGGCTCGCCGTCGAGCACCTGATCGGCCTCGGCCACCGGCGGATCGCGCTGCTCGGCGGCCCGCGCGGGTCGTGGACCAACCGGGAGATCCGGCGGACCGCCACCTCGGCGGCCCGCTCGGCGGACGTCACGTTGACCGTGATCGGCCCCAACCCGCCCACCGAGGGCGGCGGCATCGCCGCGGCGGAACAGGTCCGCCGGGCAGAGGTGACCGCCGTGCTCGCCTACAACGACCTGATGGCGATCGGCCTGATCGAAGGGCTCGACGCACACGGGGTCGCGGTGCCCCGGGACATCAGCGTGGTCGGCATCGACGACATCGCGCTGAGCCGGCTCACCCGACCCAAATTGACGACGGTGGCCACACCGAACGCGGCCGCCGGTCGGGCGGCCGTCGACATGCTGCTCCAGCATGGCGACGACCGTCGCACCACCGCCCAGGTAACGCTCCAGACCGAGTTGGTCATCCGCGACTCGACGGGCCCGGGGCCGCACAGCCATGCGGACCCGGGCGACGCGGCTGCCGCCGCGCCGGCCGATGTCGCCTCCTAACCCCAAGGAGTGAGCGCAATGCACCCCGCAACATCACCGACGGCGAACACGCCTGCCACGCGTGCTCACCGTACCCCCTTCGGCCGGCGCCGCCTGCTGCGCGGCATCGCCGCCACCGCCGTCGTGCCGCTGGTCCTCGGCGCCGCCGCCTGCGGCGACGACGACGCGTCGAGCGACTCGGACGCGCCGGTCACCATCGAGTTCTTCTGGTGGGGCGGCGAGTCCCGTGCCGAACTCACCGAGCAGGCCCTCGACCTGTACGAGGAGAAGAACCCTAACGTCACCATCAACCCGACCTGGCAGGCGTTCACCGGCTACTACGACAAGCTGGCCACCATTTCGGCCGGCGGTAACGCGCCGGACATCTTCCAGATCGACGACAACGGCCTGGCCGAGTACGCCGGCCGCAACGTCACCCTGGACCTGACGCCGTTCGTCTCCTCCGGCGACATCGACCTGAGCAACCACCCGGAGAGCCTGACCCAGTACGGGCAGATCGACGGCAAGCAGGTCGCCGTGGCCGCCGGCGAGAACACCCCGGCCCTGGTGTACGACAAGACGAAGATCACTGAGCTCGGCCTGCCGGAGCCGGAGACCGGCTGGACCTACGACGAGTTCATCGCCTGGGGCACCCAGGTGACCGAGGCGGCCGGCGACGGATACTGGGGCGCGATGGACCCCAGCTCCGACTACAAGGCGCTCTGGCTGTGGCTGCGCTCACAGGGCAAGGAGTTCTACGACGGGCCGCAGCTCGCCTTCACCGAGGCCGACCTCACCGAGTGGTTCCAGTTCTGGCTGGACGCCCGGGAGGCCGGGGCAACCCCGCCGGCCGACGTGGTGCACGAGGCGGTCGGCGGCGGCGTCTCCGACCAGCTGGTGGTGACGGGCAAGGGGGCCACCTCGTTCATGTGGTCCAACCAGCTCTCCGAGCTGGGCAAGTCGACCGAGAGCGAACTCGGCATGGTGGCCTACCCCGGTGACCCGAAGGGCCAGTGGGCGCGGGCGTCGCTGTACTGGGCCGGGTCGCGCTCCACCGAGCACCCGGAGGTCGTCGCCGACGTCATCAACTTCCTGGCCAACGACCCGGAGGCGGCGCAGATCCTCGGCGTCGACCGGGGCCTGCCGTCCAACATCGACAACCGGGAGACGGTCCAGGCGGGTCTCGACGACCCGTACATGACCGCGACGGTCGAGTTCGAGAACGCGCTGATCCCGCAGATGGGCCCGGCACCGGCACCGCCGCCACAGGGCCACGGACCGCTGCGGTCGACCCTGACCACGGTCGCCGAGAGCGTCACCTACGGCCAGGCCAGCCCGGCCGACGCCGCCGCGGAGTTCTTCCGACAGGCCGAAGCCACCCTCGAGTAGTCCGGGCCGGACTTGCGCGGTCGGGGGGGGGGGGGGGGGGGGGGGGGGGGGGGGGGGGGGGGAGGGGGGAGAGGGGGGGGGGGGGGGGGGGAAGGGGGGGGAAAAATACAGGTGACGAA